>JAFRCB010000146.1 GCA_017404585.1 Lachnospiraceae bacterium | reverse complement strand
CCGAGGGATGTGACGACACCCGCAACTGTTGCAAATACGGCGAGGACGTCAACTACTGTGCCAAGCATACCTTTTGCCCTGTCTCCGATCAGCGGAACCAGTGTGGTGCTGATCATGGCGTTCTGTTTCTTTCGGAATCCGAAGTAGGCAAGTCCTAATCCCATTATAGCATAGTTAGCCCACGGAGAGACGCCCCAGTGCATAAAAGCGGCTTTTAGCGCGAAATTCGCTGCTTCCGGAGTTTCCGGAGCAATGCCTGCAGCCGGTGAAACGTAGAAGGAAATAGGTTCCGCTACGCCCCAGAATACCAGGCCGACACCCATGCCGCAGCCAAACAGCATGGCGAACCATGTCAAAGTGCTGTACTCAGGCTTCTCACCGTCCTCGCCCAGTGTGATATTTCCCCACTTGCCGGCAGCGATAAAAATCGCGAACACAACAAAGGCTATCATAGCAACAAGGTACAGCCACCCGAATTTCTGTGTGAAAAATGCGAACATGGCGTTGGCAGCAACGGTAAAAGCAGCGTTGAAGCCAACCGCCCAGACCGCAATGATCACGCAAATAATTAATGAAACAATAAAAATTGTATTAAATTCTTTTTTCATCCGCTTATCTCCATTTGTCTGTTAACTAAGGACAACATGGAGCAGCGCGTATTCAAGATGCGGTCGCCAAAAAGAATCCCGAATCTGATTTTGGCGACCACATCACACAAAAATCAGATCTCTGATTATACCGGGAATACTGTCTGCTCCTCAACATCAGTAGCAAGTGCCTCCAGAGCAACTCTGACTCTGTGATAACGAAGCTTCCACTGATCTTCTCTGGATGTAGCAGGATCTCCCAACGGATACGGGATAGAGATTGTCGGAACGATTCGGTTCGCGCCAACCGTCTTGGAAACAGGAACGATATTGCACATATGAACGATCGGAATACCAGCACGCTCAATTTCTTTGACCATCGTTGCACCGCAACGTGTACAGGTCCCTCACGTACTTACCATTATGCATGCGTCGACATTGTCGGCCTGCAGTAATGGCAGAATTTCCTTAGCCATTCTCGAAGCTTCCTTCTCTGTCGTTCCTGTACCGACAGTTGAGTAGAAGTACTGATGAAGGCTTCCGAATACACCTTCCTTCTCCATGGCGCGAAGAACGTCGATCGGCATGATGACGTTCGGGTCAGCATTTGCAGCAGCAGGATCGAATCCGGCGTGGATCGTCTTGAAGACGCCGCTCTCGAGTCTTTCCATACCTGTGATATCGTACTTGCCCCAGCGTGTAGCGGATGCGGACTGGATACGGTCCGGATTGTCCACCGGGACGATACCGCCTGTTGTGAGGAGGGCTACCTTTGCCTGCTTGAGGTCCTTGACCGGAGCTGCGATCGGGACGCGGTCAAGCTTCGGAACGATCAGCTCGGAGACGAACTCTTCGCCGGCGATACGTGCATGAAGCATTCTCATGAAACGTGTTGTGGCATCCTCTTCGATAAATACCTGATGACGACGTCCTGTCGGGAAGTAGCCTTCTTCAGCTGCCGGGCCTACCTGTTCGCCGGCGAGCATCTTGTTGGCAACCTTGACCACTGCCGCGAGGTCTTTTCTCATCTTGGAAGCAATGTTGCCGCCCTTCATGATGATGATATCCTTGCGGAACATTTCCATACCCGGATTCTCCTGGTTCATGGATGTGATGACCGGAACGCCGAATCTGTCTTTGACTGCCTTGCAGATCGTGCCGCACGCAACGCCGTAACGACCGGCGTTGAATGCCGGACCTGCAATAAAGATATCGAATTCAAGATTTTCAAGGAATCCAAGAATCTGTGCTACAGCATCTTCGGGGTTGGATCCCATATAGTTGTCGCCGCAGATGATTGTGTGTGTGACATCACAATCCTTCAGCTGCGCATTGTACGCCATGGCCGGGCCGATCAATCCCTCATGGATGGACGGGCCTACGCCTGCAGTATCTTCGCCACCGAGCTGACCGAAGAACTGATTGACGTAAATAATCGCCTTTTTGCTCATGCTATTTCTCCTTTATCAGAAATCTTTCATTGTCTTGTGTGACCAGCCTACAGTCATATCGCCGCAGAACAGGCCATTGTCTTCCATGATGATGGAACCGTCGGGTCTTACAGAAGGTCCGAGAACCTCGTCACCTTCCCAACCGCCGGAGTTACCGTCTCTGCCGAGAGCTTCAAGCTCGCCGAGGACGACCTTCATCGGAGGAAGTTCAATAAGTTCCGATACGTTGCCGGTAGAAACCATTGCATGGATCTTCTCATCCAGAGTAACGAGCGGCTGAGAAGCGCCGTCACGGCCTGTGCACTCATTTGCAACACCGACGACCTTGATGCCTGCAGTCTCGAGGGCAGCGATAGCACCGACGTAGTCAGCATCCGGGTTGCCGTAGCCTTCTTCTGTTACCAGAGCGAAATCTGCGCCAAGTTCTGTAGCTGTCTGTACGATGAACTGAATTGCGCGCTCTTTCTGATCCATAGCGACGTTCAGGTTAGCCATGATAACGCCAAGGAAGTTGTAGTCTTTTCCGTCCTCGTCCATAAGCGCACGGAGGATCGGATAATTCTGGAAGTCATATGTCGACCACTTGGATGAGCACGGCATGAAGGATCCTGATACAAGAGCGCCGTCAAGGATTTCCTGCGGGCTCATAAGTGTCGGGAGATACTTGTTCATATCCCAGCCGTAAACAAGGTCATTGTAGCCGAGCGCTTCCATCTGGGACTGCGGCTGAAGAACAGCAACGAGTGCCGGAAGTGCATTGACTTCTGCAGATCTCTTTGTAATCGGAGTTGTCTCATAGACATCCGTGTCTTCCGGAGTAAGTTCCTTCACGCACTGTCCGATGAACTCAGCAAGCTTGTGACCTGCACGTCTCAGCGCATCGTTCTTCTTCTGCTGCTCATAGCGCTCGAATTCCTCGTTCGTATCAGCTACCAGAACGATATTATTGAGGCCGCCGAAGTATGTGTGCTTCTGGCCCGGGCCGCTCATATCGATGAGACCGTCCTGGAATCCGCCCCAGTGTCTTCCTACTACGAGGACACTGCAGTTCTTGAGTGCGTGGAGAACGCCGTTGCCGGACTGGCGCAGCGGGCTTGTGTAGCCCGGGAAAAGTCCCTTGCCGTCAAGCCTTACACGCGGTTCGATTGCTTCCTTGACCGGGCAAAGGCGTACTTCGTCGCCGGGCTTTACAATATAAAGCTCAGCCTCTGTGATGCGGTCGTCTTCTTTTACCATCGCAAGTGCTTCTTCTTTATTGATGGTCAGAACGCCGTCTTTGAAGGATAATTCATCTCCGAAAGCGATTTCATTTACATAAAAATTACCAATCTCGAGTTTCAAGAAATCATCCTCCTCCTTTCCATGTGCAAAATGTCTCTTTGTTCCGCGAACATGGAACTTTTGACTAGTACATATCCACATATTCGCATAAAAATAAGCGCGCTTTCTTATAGTAATAGTTTATAAGAACATGATAAGTAAGTCAATAAGCGCGCTTATTTATATCGAAATACAATTAATAGACAAACTCTATAAATCGGATTTTGAGCATTCTTTATAGGTTTTCAGTGCCGATAATCCACTCTTTTTTCAGCATCCAGACAGCCCCCTGCTGCCATGTCTCATCCGGCAACGGTTCTGTAAAGAGAGCTTTCCAGCTGTCTCTGATCTGCTTCTTTACCAAGGGGTAGAAAGGCTTAGCGAAGACATCGGTCGTGTCACCGGCCCCCTGCCGTCTCATATCCGAAAGTATCTTCTCCCGATCCGCAGGATTTCCCAGGGGCCCTAGCGACAGGATCTCCTGCCAGTTCCTGAGGTCAAAAAGGACCATTTGATCCTCCGGGACATCCAGCTCATATAAGAGGGCTCCCTCATGGCAGAACACGCGGCTTACGTCCCGGAAGACCCATATGGGGCTTTCTGCCTCCGCCGGCTTTGGCACTCGTTTTTCCATCTCCCGGGTCATGAACGAGTAAACCTCAAGAAAGATCCAGGCAGTCTCTCTGTATTTTTTCTTCAGATATTCCCGCTTTACATAGGAGACTCCATAAAGGTCCAGTGTCTCCTGCACGACCGGCATCTGTACTGTCCACATTCTCATTTCGATTCCTCCGTATTCAGATAGTGACGGATCTCTCTGACCCACTCCTTACGAATCTCCCAGGCAGTCGCCACGAGGCCCATCTCCATATTTCCCGGCTTCAGAGTAAACGCGCGGCTCCAGCTCTGCTGCACCTCCCGCTTTAAAAGAGGATAGAAATTCCCCTTATTTGTCAGGAGCAGCTCATCGTCACTGCCGATACCGTAGCGCCGGAGTTCGTTCGTATGGCGACCACGGTCCGCCTCATCGAGAGGCACATAAAAATAGTTGACAATGTAGCCCCACGCGTCATAGTTGCACAAAAGATACCTGTCAGCCGGGATCTCAACTTCCAGGATGACAGTGCCTTCTACCGGCTGCAGCATATTGTCCTCCGACATGCTGAGCCAGATCGGATACTCCCCGGAAGTCTCGATGTACTTCGCCGCCTCTTTTGTGTACCAGCGGTACAACCTGAGATAAAACTCCGAGATCGTATCATTTTTCTTTTCTATATACTCTTTTTTTACCCGGTAGACACCTGTCTTCTCCAGTTCCTCTTCTATCGCCGCGGCCTGCCTTGTCCAAAAAATCCGCGTTCCCGGTTCTGATAATCCCATGCCGTTCATAGTGTTTTTCCTTTCCGCTTCAGTGTCCGATTGTAACAGTTCAGACAGGCTGTTCGAGGCCTGAGATACGACGCAAACATCATCTTCATCGAAAAGCGCTGGTCACTACCCTGCGAGCCAAAAAAGCTAAAGCTTTTTGCGTAGGCGACAAGCCAATGTGCCTGATTCGTGCTCGCACGAAATGAAGGCACATTGGCGCCCGCCCGGCATCGAGCGTAAAACGCGAGATGAAGGCGGTGACGCCGGAAGCGAGTAGAAACGGCCTGCCGACTCTACTCGCGTTCTCGGTCGGACCAGCAATGCTTTTCTCACGAAGATGGATGCTTTGCGCCGTTAACGAACTATAATAACAGCCTGTCTGAACTGTTATGTTCGATTTAAAGATAAGTGCCCCAATTTTTTTCTTACTATTGCGTATTTCTATAAATCTATAGTAAGATAAGATATATAGTAATCACTAAATATATTTACCGCCCATTATGTCTTTGTCTTGCTATTTTTGATATCACGGTCGTGCCGGGATACAGTTTCCGCGCCCTCAACCAATCATGCAGGTAATGCCATATGCTGAATAAGAAAAATCAGGATTTATTCCTGCGGAGAAAACGCGCCTTCGTGGATGCCGCATCGACACTGATCGATTCACAGCCGTTTGGCTCCATCTCGATCCGTAAGATCGCAGAGACCGCAGGATTCCACAATTCAACAATCTATTCCTATTTTCAGGACTCCGACTGGCTGATCTCGCTCGCTTCCGTGCGTTTTCTTCAGCCCTACAGTGATGCCCTGGTCGAAATAAGCCGGCAGAACCTCCGCCCTTACGAATACTTTTATGCCATCTGGAACTGTTTCTGCCGCTACGCATTTTCCAATCCGGCACTTTACTACAACTTCTTTTTTGGCAAGTATAAATATCAGCTCACAGAACTGCTGGATGAATACTATACTCTGTTCCCGAAGATTAAGAACAATCATTCCCCGCTCATAAACACCATGTTCCAGGGAAACAACATGTATGACCGGTGCCTTAGTATTCTGGCCCCCCTCGTCAATGAGCCCGGAGCCCGCCTGACAGACGAGAACCTCGAGATGGCCAATTTCATCATCGTGAGCACGCTTGAGGAGTATCTTTCCAGTCAGATCCGCGAAGCCGGAACGCCCTCCGACGAATCTTATGCGGACATAACCATGGCCGGTGAAGCTCTCGAAGATTACAGAAAACCGACAGCGGAATTCCTGAAAATGCTGCACTTTATCGTTGACAGCTGATGATTTCAAAGCGTCCTTCCCCAATTATCGGTGTAACCAAAAAGAACTGCCATATGCGGCAGTTCTTTTTAACGTGCAAGTCTGCACAGATCATTCTGGCGAGAGCGTGTGGGAATCGAACCCACCCAGGACGTACACACGCCCAACACTGGTTTTGAAGACCAGGAGGCACACCAGTTACCTATCCACTCCCTTATTTAGATTTCAAGTTCCGGAGAACTTCCGATATGATATTATCACGGTCGGAATTCATATGTCAACACAATCAATAAGCGCGCTTATAAAAAATCACATAAGCATGCTTGAATCACTAATCCTCTTCCCCGGCCAGTTCCCGGAGCGCATCAAGGGCAGTATCTACTTCATCGGCTGTATTGAAGCTTGAGAAGCTGAATCTCACCGCTCCCTGGCTGACTGTTCCGAGCGCCCTGTGCATCATCGGCGCGCAGTGGCCGCCCGGCCTGGTAGCAATCTCATACCCGAAGGCGAGCTCATCGCTGACTTCACCGGAATCATACTCTCCCACATTGAGCGTGACGATCGGGCATCTCTCATCCGTATCGAAATCACCGTAGATGCGTATACCCGGAATTTCTTTCGCGCCGTTATAGAAACGGAGCATGAGCTCACGCTCCGCACTCCTTATATTGTCGATCCCGGTCTCCATGATATACTCTACCGCCGCATGAAGACCGGCGATTCCGTGTCCGTTCAGTGTGCCTGCTTCCAGCGCTGTCGGCATTTCCCTGGGATGCTCCCTGCTGTATGTCTGCACGCCGCTGCCTCCGGAAAGGAGCGGACGGATCTCCACCCCCTCGCGCACATAAAGACCGCCTGTCCCCTGAGGACCCAGAAGTCCTTTGTGACCGGTAAAGCACAGTACGTCAATATTCATCTCCTGAACGTCGATTGGAATAACTCCCGCCGTCTGAGATGCATCCACAACAAAGATGATTCCGGCCGCACGTGCTGCCGCACCGACGCGGGCAATATCGATCATATTGCCCGTCAGATTCGATGCGTGCGTACAGACGATTCCCCTTGTGGAGCTGTCCACATATTTAAGGATGTCCTCCGGTCGGATCGCCCCCTTTTCATCGCACTCGGCTTATGTGACCCGCACGCCCTTTTTTTCGAGCTCATAGAGGGGACGAAGCACCGAGTTGTGCTCCAGCACCGTAGAGATAACATGGTCGCCCGGGGCAAAAAGTCCCTTGATCGCGATATTCAGGCTCTCCGTGGAGTTGGCCGTGAACGCGATCCGGGTCGCCTTCTCCGCATTGAAAAAATCCGCGAGCAGCTTTCGCGTGTCATAAATCGTTCTTGCCGCTCCGAGAGAAGCGCCGTGAGTTCCCCGCCCGGAGTTTCCCATATGCTGCATGGCCTGCGTTACCGCCTCTATGACACAGCGGGGTTTGACCATAGTAGTAGCGGCATTGTCAAAATAAATCATGATATAACTATCTCAAATTCCGAGCCGACTGCATTTGAAACAGCCTTCTTGCCTTTCGATTTTGCGAGTTTTTCGATGTTCGTCTTCTGATGCGGCTCACTCACCAGCACCTTGATGGGGCCGTTGGCCTTCTTTAAGGCCTGATCTGTCAGCATCAGCGGTTCCGGGCAGGACAGCCCTCTTGCATCAACTATTTCCATTGTGAATCTCCTTTATAATCAACTCTGTTTTCTTTTATTTGCAAATGCAATAATGAAGCAAATCACGATACATATAATGCATGCGACCTTGCCGTTCGGAGTGACCGCGCCGGCTACGAGCTCACCGGTCTCCGCGTTCATCGCTGTGCCGCTGGACGCGAGACCCAGGTTGTGGCACAGGGCCGCGCCGAAGAACATGCCGAGCACAGTGACCGCGGAATCAGAAGAACCCTGTCCCGCAAGGATCAGCTGGCGAAGCGGACAGCCGCCGGCGAGGACTGCGGCAAAGCCTACTGTGTACATGCCGAGAACATTCCACAGAGAATCCGAATGCGCGATGATGCCCGGTGTATTCATAGCGAGCACGAACTTGCCCATCGCGATATTGTACACCAGCATGACAGCGAAGAGGCCGCCGAGCGGTATAAGCAGGTCGAAGTTTCTCATCAGGACAGCGTCACGAATGCCGCCGGCGAAGCACAGTCTGGACTTCTGGGCAAACATGCCGAACAGAAGACCGCCGATGAGAGACATGATAATCGGAGCGTGAACACTGCCCGGTCCGGATTCGCTGAACTTCAGCAGAGGCGTACACACAAGCAGGATAAGAACGCCAACCATCATGGCAGGAAGAACAAAACCGCTGCCCTGTTTCGTCTCATAGGCACGTCCGAGGCTGAATCCGCTCTTCAGGGCAAATGCGCCTGTGCCGGCTCCGGCCGCAAATCCGATAAGGGCGATCCACGCATTGAGGTCGCCGGCTGACATACGGAGGACCATACGCAGCGGGCAGCCGAGGAAGATTAGGGATCCGATCATAATGATCACGCCGAGAATGAATCGGATCATCGGCGCGGATCCGCCGGATGAGCGATACTCGCCCGTCAGGATAGAAATAATAAACGCGCCCAGGACAAGGCCGATAATCTCAGGGCGGGCATACTGGACGACTGCCGCCTGATGGAAGCCGAGGGATCCCGCCATATCACGGATAAAACACGCGATGCAAAATGCCATGTTGGCAGGGTTGCCCATGTAGGCGAGGACTGCCGCGATAACACCGCATCCGAGTCCCGCGATCAATAGTTTCATTTTTGAGTCCGATAGATTCATACACACACCACCTTTTCTATATCTTTTAAGATACAAAAAGCCAAAAGAATCTCTTTTGACTTTTCGCCCCACTCAGTGAAGGATTGTTATCCGCCACTGAAATAAATTATAAAGGTGGTTCTTCGTATGTGTCCAATTACCCCTGCTGATAAGGGGGCTCATTTATTGAATATTTAAATATATCTCAGTACGAGATGCCCCTCTCTCTATTAGGTGACAACAAACCAACCTCAGCGGCGGGTGTCAATTATATCTCGCAATGGAAGATTCCCTCGCGCTCGATCTGATTTGCGTCAAGCAGAGCCGTAAGCTGCTCTTCCAAAGCCTCATCAGTGCACCAGGACATACCGCACCCTGCGGAGAGCGTCCTCGGGACCGGGATCAGGCGGCCCGGCATATCAGCGCTTTTGCACACTCTCTCGGTCGCCATAGCGTCCGCTGTCGTATGGAACGTAACGACCAGTTTCATTTCTTTTTTTCTCATACCATCACACCGTACTTTCCGGGGAGCAGACGAATATACTCGTCATCGTGCGGGACAGCCCTGCCGATCACTGCAGCGGTGGTACTCATATCGGCACGTGCAAATTCATCCATGACCCGGTCAACACAGTCAGCGGGAACGGAGAACAGAAGCCCGCCTGACGACTGCGGGTCGTGGAGCAGGTCGATATAGACCTCATCGATCCCGTCCGCGCGCATCCGGTTCATGGTCAGCTTGCGGTTCTTGTAGGCGCCGGCAGGGATCAGACCCATCATGGCGTAGTCTTTCGCTTCCTTTATATAAGGAATTGATTCCGGATAAAGTTCGAATGTGACATCGCTCGGCACCGCCATCTCGGCACAGTGGCCGAGCAGTCCGAAGCCTGTGATATCCGTGCACGCAGTCACCGGATACTCCCGGATGATTCTTCCCGCCTTATCATTCAGCGTTGTCATGACCCGCACGGCATCCCTGTACGCTTCGGGTGATGCCATCTCCGCTTTGAGAGCCGTATTAACGATTCCGCATCCGATCTCCTTGGTCAGGATCAGAACGTCCCCGGGCCTCGTGCCGCAGTTCCTGTACACCTTGTCCGGGTGAACAAAACCGGCGACGCACAGACCGTACTGCGGCTCATCATTCTGGATCGTGTGTCCTCCGATGAGAAGCGCTCCGGCTTCCTTGACCTTGTCGGCACCGCCGGCCAGAATGTCACCCAGTACCGACGGATCAAGACAGTTCGGGAATCCGCATATGTTGAGAGCGATCTTCGGCAGTCCGCCCATCGCGTAGACGTCGCTCAGAGAATTGGCGGCCGCGATTTGCCCAAACGTATATGGGTCATCCACCACCGGGGTGAAGAAATCCACTGTCTGGATCAGGGCAATATCATCTGTGATCTTGTAAACTGCCGCATCATCAGACGTTTCAATGCCGACGAGCAGGTTTTCGTCATAAAAACGGGGCAGCTTTCCCAGAACCTGGGAAAGGGTCTCGGGACCTATTTTGGCCGCTCACCCCGATGTCTTCGCAAGTGTAGTAAGTCTTACTTCTTTTGTCATAGCAGCACCTCCTGTACACAAAGTATACCATTATTCCTGCATACAATGTTCTCCGTCTTGCAAGTG
>JAFRCB010000145.1 GCA_017404585.1 Lachnospiraceae bacterium | reverse complement strand
GATCGTATCCTCTCTCAGGGCTCTGAAGCTCACCCGGTCCTCCTCGAATATGAAGAGTGCTACATCCCTTGCCCAGAATCCGGGTTTCTGGCTGTAAGCATAATAATAGAAGCTCTCCATCGAGTTCTGGAGTGAATATTGTTCATGGGAAAACCCGAGTGAATCGAATGCGCTTCTGATATTGGTTACCAGATGGATCGGAAGGCTTTCCATCGTGATCATGACACAGGAAATGCTCCCTGTCAGATCCCGAAGGCCGAGGAGCCTCAGCGACTCCCCGATAAAGGCCGCAAGGAGCTCTTCCGGCGTATAGCTCTTATCCGGCAGATCCACGGTCTCTGTCCCAAGGATTTCTTCCCCCCATACAAGATCGAAATCATCGCGGGTCCCGAAATACTCTGCCTCGAGCCCGAAATGCCACTCTTCTCTTCCTCTCTTTTTAGCCAGGACCGTCGGGAAGCGAAAAAGGTTCGTGCCGACCTTCGTAGGCACGGAGACCGGCTCCTGCGCGTTCCTGTTGTAATAGCTCAGCTGGGACTCCTCTTTTCCGAGTTCGAATCCCACGAGAACATTCCGAACTTCGTTCAAAACTCACCCTCCAATGTGAACAGCTGCCTGACGACATGTTCCGCCTTCTCATATTCTGTAATACTTTCCTCGAGTTTCTCCGTATCTCCCTCGCTCTTCGCGATCAGGATCCGGTTGATCATCTGATAACGGCTTAGGCCGCTTGCCTCTTTCACATCCGCTGTCACCGTATGCTCCTCGCCCGTCCACACAAGATCATCCCGACGCACCGTCACATAATACGTCAGCGATTCGCCGTAAAAGAGAATGAATTCTCTGGAGAAGATGCCCATATACATATGCCCGAGGGGCATTGTCCTGTACTCCGTATCCTCGTCACTCGACAGATGGTAGTGGAGCATGACCTCATCCGACTCTCCTGCCGCCTGCTCTATGAAAACGCGGTCTTCCAGCTGGTAGGGCTGGATCAGCATCTCAGGCAGATCCTTGAAAAATGCGAATCTGAGCTTTGACGCAGCGCACTCTTCCAGCACGGTCTCCGCAAATGTCTCCTGCTGCAGCGTAAGGCTCTCCCTCTTGGAATATGTCAGAAGAAGCGCGATCCTCCAGAGCTGCGCGGAGATATCGTTCACCTGGAACTGTTCTTCAATATAGGCAGCCGCGTATTCATCGAGCGGTGTGTTCGTCCTGAGACTCCTGATTGAAATGAAGGAGATGTAATCGCTCGCAGCTTTGCCGCCTCCTCCGGCCATCACATAGCTTCTCAGGACTTCATCTGCCTCCGGAACGGGACGCCCAACGAACACGATCCGTTTCAGAATGATCTCGTCAAGCGCAGACGTGTTGACGTAGAATGTTCTGGCGTCTCTTCTGATTGCCAGCATTGTGTCAAGACTTCCCTGATAGTTGTCCGCAAGATATGCAAGCATGTTCTCATCGAACTTGCCTCTCTCATATGTGTGCAGGGCAAGAAGCAGAAGATCCTCGTCCTCCTCGTCTCCATGGTAGGCAATAAGATTCGTGACCAGTCTGACCAGAGAAGAAAGCTCAAGCCCTTCGCAGCCATACTTCTTAACGACCTTAAAGGCTTTCTCATAGAAGCCTCTGCCGATCAGGGCCTTTAGCAGCATGAGCCGGTCCACTCTGGCGAAATCATCGATGTCAACGACCTGCAGGTACTCATTGACAGACTCATCCTCCTCGTGCGCGCTCATGAATGTGAGAAGCTCCTTCTTTGCCTGATCTCTGAACTCCTGCGTGAATGCCGGTGAATCCGCTATGCACTCCCACGCGGAGATATTCTTTTCATCCGCATGCTCATACACGCCATGTCCCGCGACAATATAGAGAAGCAGTCCCGGAAACTCGACACCGAGCTCCATGAGCCGTCCCGCCATAGCACCCGGTTCCATCATGACCGATTCGGAACTTGCCACGCGGGATGCGTGCCGCTTTCCCATACCGTCCGTGAAGAAAATGTGGGCACTGTCGGTGTATCGCTCAATATAGGCAGATCCGTTTTTGATCTGATAAGATTTCTCGTTTGCCAACTCTCCGTGGCATACAACGACCTCCCGTACATTCGGGTCATCTGTGAAAATGCGCCTGGTAAAAATCGCTCTCGCGATGGCTTCACCGCTCTTCTTGCTCCGGATATCCCTGATAAACTCCTGATAAATGGCCGCGTAATCCCCGTCCATCCGGCCGTTCTCAAGGGATTCAAGGGCGAACTCCCTGATTTTCGGCGCGTACATCGTATAAGTCTGAGGATCGAGGTCCTTATTCCTTATGACGTTGGCATAGACGAAAGCCGTCTTCTGATCCGAGAGCTCCCGGTTCAGGGCAAAGTACACAAGTATCGGCTTCGGCAGGATCTTCTGATAGGAATCCGGCAGATTCTCGACATAGAAGACAAAAAGCTTTGTAATGCGAAGCTCACGGTTTACAGCCAGCTCGAACCATCTGAAATACTCATTCCTGGTCTGGGCCGTCCTCGGTGCCCCTTTCATGAGCAGCTTGCATATCGCGACGAGGATCTCGTCACTCGGGAAAGCTTCATAGGCACCGGTAAGTATGTGGTAAACTTCCTGGGAAAAACTCTTTTCATTGTCGGAAAGCAGGGCCGCCCTCTTCGCGAGCTCCTCGGTCATGATCCCATTCCTTGTAGCGAACATGAGGACGTGGCGCATAAAAGGTGTGAGCCTTCGAAGCTCCCTGCCGTCCCGCCGCAGGATCTTGAGTGCTTCCAGATAGAGGATCGGACTGCGGGATCCCTGATTGTAGAGATCTCTCAGATAATCCATTTTCCGCGTCGGGGTGCGGATGATATCCGGTTCGACCCTGAAATATATAAGAGTGAGGATAACGCTCTCCCTGTATCGCCCCTGCCACTCCCTGACCCGGGATAAAATGTCGACGTTGGGATCAAGAACGCCCGTCACTCGTCCCATGTACATAAAGGCGGCCTTTACCTCCGCGCTCTCACGCCGAAAATCAACTCCGGAGAGACTCCGGATGATATTGCCGGCCGCATCCTTGTCGCCGGAAAGATCCTCTAT
>JAFRCB010000015.1 GCA_017404585.1 Lachnospiraceae bacterium | reverse complement strand
CTCTGGGCCAGCCCGAGATATCCGACAGCCTTTGTCATATTCATTGTTCGATATCCCTCGCGAGCGATTCTATAATGCTCTCCGGGATCTCGACCTTCAAAGCTCTCTCAAGAGCCTTTGTTCTGACCGCTTTCCGGAGGCACTCCGCATTGCTGCATATATACGCTCCGCGCCCGTTGGCCCTGCCCCTTGTATCTACAATAACTTCACCTTCGGGCGTACGGACTATTCTGACGAGTTCGTTTTTATTCCTGACTTCCCGGCATCCCAGACATGTCCGCTGCGGTTTCTTCTTCGTAGCTGTCTGCTGTCTCTGACTCATTGACTACCTCGCTCTCCGGTTCCGCAAATTCCTCTTTCATAACATCATCAAACTCGCCGCTCGCCCGAGCCTGTGTCTCTGACTTAATGTCGATCTTATATCCGGTCAGTCTTGCCGCCAGGCGGGCATTCTGTCCTTCCTTGCCGATTGCGAGAGAGAGCTGGTAATCCGGAACGATGACTCTTGCGGCCTTCTCATCCGGGTTGGCTTCAACCGAGATGACCTTGGCCGGGCTGAGTGCATTTTCGATAAGGATCGCCGGATTCTCATTCCATGCAATGATATCGATCTTCTCTCCTCGAAGCTCCCTTACGACCGCATTGACGCGCGATCCGTTCTGTCCGACACAGGCACCTACCGGATCGACATTCCTCTCGGTGGACGCAACAGCCATCTTAGTGCGGGAGCCGGCTTCACGGGATATTCCCTTGATCTCGACGATTCCGTCCCTGATCTCCGTCACTTCCTCCTCAAAAAGTTTTCGGACAAGCTCAGGATGCGTTCTTGATACAAGGATCTTCGGACCCTTGGATGAGTTCTTGACATCGAGCACATACACTCTTACCCGCTCTGTCGGCGAAAACTTCTCTGTCTTGACCTGTTCATTCTCGGAAAGAAGAGCATCCGCCTTGCCGAGATTAATGCAGTAAGCCTTTCCCTGCATTCTCTGGACAATGCCGGTCACCAATTGACGCACCTTCTGGTAATACTCATTAAAGACCACATTGCGCTCTTCCTCACGAATGCGCTGAAGAATAACGTTTTTAGCGTTCTGCGTCGCGATACGGCCGAAGTTCTTGGAATTGATATCCACGATAATGATATCTCCTACTTCCGCTTCCGGATGGTCCACTCTTGCTTCAGCTACCGTGACCTGAAGGATCGGATCAACTATATCCGCCTCAGATTCAACGACTTCCTTCTCTGCCGTTACCGAAAAGTCAAATGTCTCGCGGTTTATGTTGACATTAATATTCTCATTCTTTCCGAAATTGGCCTTGCATGCCTGCATAAGTGACATTTCAATTGACTCGAGAAGGGATTCCCTGCTGATATGCTTTTCCTTCTCCAGTAGTTCAATCGCCTCTTTTAATTCGGTGTTCATTATTCAGATTTCCTCCATGTTAAAAATCAAATGCAAGGCGGATATTGGATATCTCTGCCCTTTTAAAGACTGTATCAGTTCCGTCCGAAGTGATCGTGACGGTGTCATCATCGTAAGCGGTCATGATTCCGTAGAATTCCTTTTCTCCGTTCACTGCCCGATACGTATGTATCTCCAGCTCTTTTCCCATAGCAAATGCATAGTCCCTCGGTCGTCTCAGCTGCCTCCCGAGTCCGGGGGAACTGACGATCAGCGTATAGGCGTCCTTGATGAAGTCTTTCTCATCGAGGAGCGGATCAAGAGCCCGGCTGCACGCCTCGCACTCATCGATGCCCACACCGCCTTCTTTATCAATATAGATAAGCAGGTTATACTCTCCGCCGACTTTGGCATACTCCGCATCGACCGAGATGAGTCCCTGCGCGTCACACACGCTGCATAAAAGCTCCCAGGCTTTTTCTTCTATTACTTCTTTTCTGCTCACAACTCTTCCTTTGTGCAAAAGTAAGAGCGGGCATCTGCCCGCTCTACAGTCTACAGTATCAAATCATCACATAAAACTATATCACTCGCCTATTTAAATTGCAAGCACTTTCTCCGCCGAATCAGCGCAAAGTTTCATCGCTGATAACCGTTCAGACAGGTTGCAGCGAATTTTCATAGGCCGGCCGCAAGCATCATCTTCATCGAAAAACGCAGGTCCTTTCTGCGAGCTTACAAAGACTAAAGCCTTTTTGATCTCACAGGGAAGGACCTGCAATATTTTTCTCACGAAGATGGATGCTTTGCTGCCGGTAACAGAATACAAGCTGCAGCCTGTCTGAACTATTTATCTCCTGGTTCCCTTACCGCCGCGCTTTGAGATTTTTACGCGGCCCGGAGAAAGCTTTTTACCGTTGTAGTCGATCGTAAATTCGCCCTGACCTCCGAGGAGATATGCGGCCGTCACCTCATCATCATCGGCAAGACGGATACCCCGCACGCCGACGGCAGCTTTCTTCATCTCCGGCACCTCGGAGAGCGTGAATCTGATATACTGTCCCATGCCGCTAAGCATAAATACAGTGTCGCAGGTATCGGCCAGGCCGACCATGATGACAGAATCGGATTCCTGCAGCTTGGTCGCAGCCACAGTCCTCACGCTGCTCACGAATTCCGATCCCTGAGTCAGTTTTACCTGCCCCATTTTCGTGGCAATAAAAACTTTGCCTCCGGCAATCGTCTCCATAGGACATACCCACACAATGTCTTCTGTCCGGTTCGTGAAATTCGTCAGGTTATCGATCGGCACGCCTTTATCGCGGAATCTCTTTGCAGGGATGTCCAGCACCTTCACGGTGTGAAGTTTCCCCGTGTCCGTAAAAATGCCTATTTTATCAGTATTCATGACCCGGAAAACGTACCTGTGATCCGCCTCTATCGCCTCTCTGTTCTTATCATATGACGCTGAATCGAGAATTTTGACATAGCCGAACCGGTCCATTGCAAATACGACTTCCTCCGGCTCCGTCTGCTTTTCTTCTATGACGACTTCATCGGCATTCTCTATTGCCGTTCGCCGCCCTCTCCCGTATTCCCGGCCGATATCCTTAAGATCTCTGATAATGTCCTCGGACATGGCGTCATAGTCGTTCAGGAGATGCTCATAGTGAGCAATTCTTTCAAGGGTCTCTTTGTGTTGGGCGATGAGCGCCTCTACTTCAAGACCGATGAGCTTTACGAGGCGCATATCAAGAATAGCCTGGGCCTGTCTCTCGGTAAATCTGAGCTTCGAAGCCAGCATCGATCGGAAGAGCGTCG
>JAFRCB010000144.1 GCA_017404585.1 Lachnospiraceae bacterium | reverse complement strand
GGCAGCAATATCTTGATTTCGAGGTATGTTTTCTGCCTTTGGTGTTGGCGAGTTTCATCGGCTCTAGGGCACAGGCAGCAAAATCTTGATTCCAAGGTCAGATTGCTGCCTTTGGTCTCGGAGAGTTTCATTGGGTCCTTGGCAGAGGCGGCAAAATCTTGATTTTGAGGAATGGTTGCTGCCTTTGGTCCTGGTGAGTTTCATTGGGTCAAGTGCAGAGGCATCTAACTCTTGATTCTGAGGAATGTTTGCTGCCTTTGACCAAAGGGTGTTTCATCAGGTCTTCGGCAGAGGCATCAAAATCTTGATTCCAAGGTTAGACTGCTGCCTCCGGCTCTGAAAGCTTCATAAAACAAGTATAACATGTTTTGCATAAGCAGACAAAGCAAGCCGGAGATGTATACGCAAAACATATATGCAGAATGGTAAAATTTCGAAAGGCTGTTTGACTTATTTCGCAAATCAATTCCATTAAACGCAATAAGTCTTGTCTGTAACCCGCTATAACTATCATCGATAGCTCATTTATTGGAAGTTCACACAGCAATATGCTATAATTGCTGTATCGCGTTTTGAGTGGACCATCTGGGCAATGACTATTTGGAAACCGCAGGGCTGCGGTTTGGAATTATGTCAGCCGGCGCTGACCCGAAGCCCGCGTCAAGTCTCGCGATCAAGACTTGAACTGTTTATAATAGAACGCCCACTTGTGTTACGCTGGAAGTAGAAATCTGCGAAGAGCCCTGCAAATGCAGGCTTTTGCGATAAAATGGCTATGTCAGGAGAAAAAATCGTGAGTGTAAAAGATATTCTTAAAGAGAGGATGGCATTCTCATTTGAAGTATTCCCACCGAAGACGGACAAGGGAATGGTAAAACTGTGCAGCCCGGGCGGCGTTCTGGACCAGCTCTATGAACTGAGGCCCGACTATATTTCCTGCACCTACGGGGCAGGCGGGACAAATGTAGGAAAGAACCTCGAAGTCCTCGACAAAATCAAGCAGGACGGAAAGGCAATCCCGCTGACTCACTTCACCTGCATCGGAAACACAAAAGAGGGTATCAGGCAGCAACTCGACACCTATCTTGAGCACGGTATCAACCACATGCTTGCCCTGCGCGGCGACTTCCCGGTCGGCTGGAACGGGACGGGCGGAGATCTGCACTATGCGACTCAGCTTGTCAAGTTCGTCCGCAAGGAGTATGGTGACAAGTTTACGATCGCGGTCGCCGGATCACCGGAAGGTCACGTTGCCTGCAGGAGCATCGAGGCAGACATTTCTTTCCTCAAGCAGAAGCAGGACAATGGGGCTGACTATATCATGACCCAGCTCTGCTGGGATATGGAACAGTTCAAGAGATGGCTGGATATGATCCGAAAGGCGGGCGTCACGATGCCGATCGATGTCGGCGTGATTCCGATAACGGATCAGGCTGCGACAATCACCATGGCCTACAACAGAAACGCCAGTGTCATTCCGAAAGAGCTGTCACGACTGCTCACCAAGCACTGGATCTTCCCGAATCCCTACAATCCGACGGAGCCCGAAGATGTGGTCAAGGCCAAGAAGGCAGCCTTCAAGGAAGAAGGTATGCTCTATACGATCCGTCAGATCGACCAGTACAGGGCTCTCGGCTGCAACGGTATCCATATGTACGTGCTGAACAAATCTGACGGCGTCGCAAGACTGGTCAACGAGTCCGGCATGATGGACTACATCTAAAACCGGATACTGTCCGGCGGAATGGTGAAAGTTATGAACGAGTCCGGCATGATGGACTACATCTAAAACCGGATACTGTCCGGCAGAATGGTGAATGTCTGGAGTGAATGCGACTTAGAACATACCTGCAGACGTGTGATTGGCGGCTTTTGTTTCGGCATCATGCTGTAATTTTACAAGTGAACTCCACAAATATGCACAAAAATGATCTCCGAATGTTACGTTCTTCGTAGCGTTCGGAGATTTTTTTAAAATTTGCCAGATAGTCATGACAAAAGGAGTGCTTTTCGCTATTATGTAGGGCGTAAATGATACCGGCTGTTTGGAAGGTTCGCAAAGTGAGTGGACCGCGCAGAAAAACGAAAAGCCGGTCAAAACACAGCCCCAAGGTTCTGATCAGAGAGGAGAAAACATGGCTGAATTCAAAACAGATATTGAAATTGCTCAGGAATCAGAGATGATGCCCATTACTGAGATTGCAAAGATCGCGGGCGTAGACGACAAATATCTCGAGCAGTATGGCAAGTATAAGGCAAAAGTTGATTACAACATTTTGAAGGAAGTGGACCGCCCGAACGGCAAGCTTGTCCTGGTCACAGCAATCAACCCGACACCGGCAGGTGAGGGCAAGACCACCACGACAGTAGGTCTTGCAGACGGCATGAAGAAGCTCGGCAAGAACGTCATCGTAGCTCTCCGTGAGCCGTCCCTCGGCCCGGTCTTCGGCATCAAGGGCGGCGCTGCAGGCGGCGGATACGCACAGGTCGTCCCGATGGAAGACATCAACCTTCACTTCACAGGTGACTTCCACGCAATCGGCGCAGCCAACAACCTGCTCGCAGCCATGATTGACAACCATATCTATCAGGGAAATGAGCTGAACATCGACCCGAGAAAGATCACATGGAAGCGCTGCGTGGACATGAATGACCGCCAGCTCAGATTCGTCGTCGACGGTCTCGGCGGACGTGTCAACGGCACACCGCGTGAGGACGGCTACGATATCACAGTCGCATCCGAAATCATGGCAGTTCTCTGCCTCGCAAGCGACATCGCTGACCTCAAGAAGCGTCTTGCACGCATCGTTGTCGGCTACACATATGGCAAGATTTCCGAGCAGAAGCCGGTAACAGCCGGTGACCTTCACGCAGAAGGCGCTATGGCAGCCCTGCTCAAGGATGCCCTGAAGCCGAACCTTGTACAGACGCTGGAGCATACACCGGCATTTGTGCATGGTGGACCATTTGCAAATATCGCTCACGGCTGCAACTCAGTCACAGCCACCAGAATCGCCCTTAAGCTCTCTGACTATACGATCACAGAGGCAGGCTTCGGTGCCGACCTCGGCGCTGAGAAGTTCCTCGACATCAAGTGCCGTATGGCTGGTCTTAAGCCGTCCTGCGTCGTTCTCGTCGCGACAGCCCGCGCGCTCAAGTACAACGGCGGCGTTCCGAAGGCAGAGACAGGCAAGGAGAATCTTGAAGCTCTCGAGAAGGGTCTTCCGAACCTCCTGAAGCACATCACCAACATCACTCAGGTCTACAAGCTGCCGTGCGTGGTCGCAATCAACCGCTTCCCGATGGATACGGAGGCTGAGCTTGAGCTTATTCGCACAAAGTGCGCGGAAGTCGGTGCAAATGTCGCCCTCAGCGAAGTCTGGGCCAAAGGCGGCGAAGGCGGCATCGAGCTTGCAAATGAAGTCATTCGCCTCTGCGAAGAGCCGAACGATTTCACATTCTCCTATGAGCTTGACCAGCCGATCGAAGACAAGATCCGTGACATCGTCACAAAGATCTACGGCGGCAAGGATGTTGCGTTCACAAAGGATGCTGAGAAGCAGATCAAGCAGCTGACAGATATCGGATTCGACAAGCTTCCGATCTGCATGGCTAAGACACAGTACTCTCTGACAGATGATCCGACTATGCTTGGCGCACCGACAGACTTCACAGTTACTGTCCGTCAGGTCAAGGTCTCCGCAGGTGCAGGCTTCCTTGTAGCCCTCACAGGCGAGATCATGACAATGCCGGGTCTGCCGAAGTCACCGGCTGCATGCAGGATCGACGTGGATGACAGCGGAAAGATTTCCGGACTGTTCTAATTAGACATAGACATCTAATTGCGGGATGAATACTCTGCAGACACTCAGCTGCAAGTTCTTCTTGCGAGTGCGAACTGGATAATGAAAAGTAAAGGCGGAGCGGACAGAGATGTCTGCTCCGCTTTATTTATGATATAATCTGTCTTAGCGAAGTCGACTTCCCCCATTAGTGGTGGTGATAATAAAGCGGAGGTAAATAATATGGCAAAACTGTTATCCGGCAAGGAAGTAAGCGCATCATTGAACTCAAATGTCCGGGAAAGGGCGGAGGCCCTTCGCGCGCGCGGCATTACACCGAAGCTTGCGATCGTGCGCTGCGGAGAGAATCCGTCAGATCTTGCATACGAGCGCGGAGCAGCAAAGAGAGCGGAAGCGTGCGGCGTTGAAATAGAGAATGTCCTTTATCCGGAGGATGTAACAAAGGAAGAACTCATAACCGGAATCGAGAAACTGAACGGCGATGACAGCATACACGGTGTACTTTTGTTCCGCCCGTTACCGGGAGAGCTTAGGAAGTGTGAGAGTGAGATTGCCAATCATTTGCTTCCGGAAAAGGACGTCGACTGTATGACTGACCTCAGCCACGTCGGGGTGTACACGGGAAAGGAGCTCGGCTTTCCGCCGTGCACGCCGGAAGCCTGCATGAAGATTCTTGATTTCTATGGGATTGATCCGAAGGGCAAGAACGTCGTCGTAATCGGTCGCTCGCTGGTCGTGGGCAAGCCCGTCACCATGATGCTGATGGGCAGGCACGCCACAGTGACTGTCTGCCATACACGTACCGTGGATGTCGCCGGGATTGCATCTAAAGCGGATATTATCGTCACGGCGGCGGGCGTGCTTAAGAGCCTCACGAAAGATTTTGTGCGGCCCGGCCAGATCGTCATCGATGTGTCGATCAACTGGGATCCTGCTAAAAAGGACGGCAGGGGCGGTATGGCCGGAGACGCTGTTTTCGAGGAAGTGGAGCCGATCGTGGATGCAATCACGCCGGTGCCCGGCGGGGTCGGGACCGTGACAACTTCTGTGCTCATGGAGCATGTGGTGAAGGCGGCAGAAAAGCTCATTTAAGACGAGATTGCTGCCTCTGCCGCAGATCCGATGATGAAACCCATCAAGTTCAAAGGCAGCAAGCGGGCCTTCGGAGCAGGATTTTGCTGCCTCTGTCAAATATTTATTAAAAACGGAAAAAGAAGGCAGCAGAAACGCCCAAATCAGGCGAAACTGCCGCCTTTTATAATTCGACTCTATAATTGCAAGTTAGAATCAGGCTTCACTATAAATCCTCATGCCCGGCGGCTTTGACGGCTCACGAGTGCAATGGTAAGATGTTAGTGGGGCGTAAACGTCGCACGGCAAGTCTCGCACGCGGGATTTGAACCCAAAAGAATAATTGAGAGGTCACAATGGAACGTTTACCCAAAAGAAATGAAGTCCCGGTAGAACTCACCTGGCGGCTTTCAGATATATACCCGACGACTGACGCATGGGAAAAAGACTTTAAGGAGAGCCTTGATCTGGCGGAGAAGATCGCCGGATTCGAAGGACACGCGGCAGCGGACGCGCAGAGTCTTCTGACCGTGATGGATCTCTATGAAGCCTGCATGATAAAATTCTATGCAGTCATACACTATGCGAACCTCCTGCACGATGAGGATACTGCCAATCAAGCCAACCAGGCCCTAATAGAGCGTGCCCAGAGCGCAGGCGTACAGATTTCGGAGAAGACAGCCTATCTTGAGCCGGAGATTCTGGAACTCCCGGATGAGAAGCTCGCTTCTTACTACGTGGCTGAGCCGGGTCTTGAGAAATACCGCGTGACAATCAGCGAGATTGTACGCCTTCGCGAGCACTCGCTCTCGAAAGAGATGGAAAAACTGCTGGCTTCCGCCGGCGACATGGCCGAGACCCCGTCGAAGGGTTTCAGCATGCTGAATAACGCGGATCTGAAATTTCCGACCGTGAAGAGCTCGGACGGGGAGGAGATCCAGCTCTCGGGCGGCAGATTCGTACCCACGCAGATGTCGGGGGACAGGGAGCTGCGAAGAGAGGCATTTGAAAAATTCTACACAAAATATAAAGAATTCATCAACACGTCCGCAGCCCTCTACGACGGGCAGGTGAAGCAGCAGATATTCTTCGCCAGGGCGAGAAAATACCCCTCGACGTTCGAGGCAGCCGTCAGCGCGGTCAACGTATCGCCTGCCGTCTGCGACAACCTGATCGAGAGTGTCCACAGGAATCTGGACAAGATGCACCGCTACGTCCGCCTGCGCAAGAAGATGCTCGGCGTCGACGAGCTCCACATGTATGACGTCTATGCGCCGATGGTCAGCGACTACACCGTGAACGTCACATACGAGGAAGCCCAGAAATATGTGCTCGAAGCGCTGAAGCCTCTGGGGGAGGAGTATGTGTCTGTGGTCAGAGAGGCATTTGCAGAAAGATGGATCGATGTTGTTGAAAATGAAGGCAAGCAGGGCGGCGCATACTCCTCCGGAGTTTACGGAGTGCATCCCTACATGCTGCTCAACTGGAGCGGCCGCCTGACTGATGTGTTCACTCTGATCCACGAGATGGGTCACTCGCTGCACACGTGGTATTCCAGCCGCGAGCAGACGTTCTTCAATTCCAGGTACAAGATCTTTGTCGCGGAAGTGGCTTCAACGACAAATGAGATCCTGCTCCTCGAATATCTGCTCGGC
>JAFRCB010000143.1 GCA_017404585.1 Lachnospiraceae bacterium | reverse complement strand
GGGAGGGCATCTTCAACGGAGATATGGGAATTATCAGAGAGATCAATGATTTTGCGCAGACGATCTCCATTGAGTTCGACGAGGGAAGATTTGTCGATTATCCGTTCGGCAGTCTCGAAGAGCTGGAACTGGCATACGCAGTAACCATCCATAAGTCCCAGGGGAGTGAATATCCCGCTGTCATTCTGCCGCTGCTGACAGGCCCCGGAATGCTCTTTACAAGGAATCTGCTCTACACTGCTGTGACAAGGGCTAAAAAGTGTGTCATGATCCTTGGGAGTGAGGACACGGTCCGCGGGATGATAGGCAATGTACGGCAGAAGGAGAGATACACTTCTCTTGCGGAACGTATCCTTGAACTATCCGGTGAGGAGAGTGCAGATGAAGCTTCACTTTAGTCAGAATAAACCCCTGAAGCTGCTGATTGACCTGATCTACCCGCCCAGGTGCCCTGTCTGTGGTCAGCCGGCTGCTGTCGGCCTCAAAATATGTCCGGAGTGCCGACGGCAGCTCCCCCTGATTGAATCAAGGCGATGCAGAAAGTGCGGAAAACCGGTCGAGGACTTTGAGGTGCTCTGCCCGGACTGTGCTAAGGAGGATCATTTTTATGACCGGGGGCTTGGCATTTATATCTATGATGAGACTATGAAGAGGGCAATATCTGAGCTGAAATACAAGGGGAGACGTGAGTACGGAGAGGTGTTCGGAGACCTGATCTACGAGAATGCCAGATCGGAGCTCATGGACTGGAAGCCGGACTGCCTGATCCCGATCCCTCTTCACCGGGCGAGAGTTCGGGAACGGGGATACAATCAGGCTCAGATCATCGCGGAAGCACTCTCTGAAAAATGCGGAATACCGACCAGAGCGGATATACTGATTCGCACGATGGAGACAGGGCGAATGAAGGAACTGTCCGCAAAGGACCGGATGAATAATATGACTTGCGCGTTCGAGGCGGTGGGAGACCGCAAGGGTATCCGGAGCGTCGTTCTTATAGATGACATCTATACGACGGGGGCTACGATCGACGCTGCTTCCGTTGTCCTTAGGCGTGCGGGAATAGACGAAATATACTTCCTTGCGGTTTGCATTGGTGGAGGTTTCATGGTATCATACTAATAACTCTGTGCATTGCGGGGATTTTTCGTTATGCACAAAATTGGAGAGCGTTTATCTCAGTGGGGGATTGCAACCCGCCGCTGGGACGAGCAGGATATCGATTTGCCCACCGCTTGTAGAAGCGGGGGTCTTCTCCCACTGAGATAAATATGAGGTGACGTGAATTATGGTGGATCAGGAACGTGTCCGTCTTATGACGAGACTTGCAAGATATGAGAACGGGGAAGGTGTGGAAGATTTCCGGATCAGAAAGTATTACCGCAGTGATTATACCGCTCTGCAGCTTATCAAGACATGGATCCTTACAACACTGGGTTACGGTCTTCTTCTGGGCCTGGTTATTGCCGGCAATGTGGAATTTCTTCTTGATAATATCGATTCCATGAACCTCCGGGTATTGTTTTCATGGATCCTGATAGGATATATAGTTCTTATCGGTGCGTATTTTGCGGCAGTATACATCTCGTCAGTGATTCGGTATAACCGGGCCAGGAGGAACGTGAAGGAATACCTGACCGCGCTTGAGAGAATCTCGCGCATGCAGTGACAGATCGGATTACGCATGACATTTGCCGGGGCAGACCCGGGACCCGTTTCTTTGTACTGCGGGTGAGGATAATAAGACCATCGTCCATATTAAAATAAAGGTAGGGGACTTTTGATGACAACGATACTTGAATTCAAGGAAAAAATCAGAGAAGTGTATGCCACATATACAATCTACGTGGATATCGTGCTGAAGACAGCACTGACTCTTTTATGCCTGTTCTGGATACGCGGCTGCTTCCCGGGAGGAGGCATCTTTTCCAATGTCTTTGTTATTATTGTCGTATCGCTGCTCTGCTCGATCCTTCCGCTGAGAGTCATTCCGATTACGTGCGGAGCTTTTATCATCGGCCAGGCGTTTCGGATGGGCATTGACGCGGGTATCGTCACCGCTGTGATCCTGATCGTTCTTCTGTGTCTCTTCCTGCGTTTTGTGCCTGACGATTCTCTTGCTTTCATTTTCATGCCGATCGCAATGTATTTCGGTCTGCCCGCCCTGATTCCTATCAGCTACGGCCTCAGAAAGACACCCGCATCATTCCTGTCGATCGTCTCCGGCTGCGTAGTATACTACACCCTGGAATCTCTGGTAACCGGAGCGGAAGCCCTGTCAAAGCTGGAGCAGACAGAGTATGTTGAACGGCTCACTGTTCTGCTCGGAGGAATTGTCTCGGACAGTTCCATAGTAATCAACATTCTGGCTCTTGCAGGAGTGGTAATTATTGTCTACGCGGTGAGACGGCTCGGATTCGACTTTGCTTTCGAAGCCGCGATCATCGTAGGAGCCGCAGTCTATGTATTCTTTATTCGTCTCGGCAATGTCGTGGTACAGACGACATTTGACACCGTTTCTACAGTCATCGGAGCGGTAGCCGCCGTACTCGTCGCGCTGATCCTGAATTTCTTCTTCCTGTCGCTCGATTACAGAAGAACGGAGAAAGTGGAGTTCGAGGATGATGAGTATTATTATTATGTGAAAGCAATCCCGAAAGCCTACGCCTATAAGAGAAAACTTCCGGTCTATCAGAATGATCAGAAAGCAAGTGAGATCCCCGCGGAGACAGATATCCCGCAGGTGTCTCTGCCGGGTGTTGAAGATATCGATTTCGAGAAAAAACTGGAAGATTCCCTGAGAGTCCTGTACTTTAATCTCTGACGCAGAATTCTCGTGACGAAAGTCTACGATGAATGCGCAAAAGAAACTCGTCCTGTCGGGAAAGGGAATAGGAGGAACTGCCTTGTCCGCTTTTTTTGAACAGATTACCGGGTTCATGTCCGGGTTGTATCTGCCGCACGTTCAGTTGAATGACCTGGTGGAGATATTTATTATTGCGGTTCTTCTGTACTTTTTTATGGACTGGGTACAGCGGACACGTGCGTATACTCTCCTCAAGGGCATTGTGCTTGTCATC
>JAFRCB010000142.1 GCA_017404585.1 Lachnospiraceae bacterium | reverse complement strand
TCTCCAGATCGCGAATCTCGGACTTGAGGGTGCCTGCAAGGCCAACAAGGCAATCTATTCCGGCATCAATACATATGACGGCAAAGTCGTGTGCAAGAAGGTTGCAGAAGCATTTGAAGGACAGTACGAGTATTATGATATAGAGGATCTCTTCTGATCCGCCGCACTGAAGCAGAAATTAAATGAAAGGGGCTGTCGCATTAGACGGTGTCACCACTATATATGGCAGACATTCGCAAATAACGTCTGTCAGATATAATGGTGGCGCGCCTTAATGTGACAGCCCCTTTTTGTCATACGAAATCACTGCAGTTATGCTTCCCTTTTTCGATTCTGGAAATCCGGGATCTCCGGCATGAGCTCCGAAGAAATTATCTTGAGCATATTGTCCAATTCTTCAAGCTGCGTCTTAGTGAATCTGCTTTCGAGACGCTCAAGAACTTTGTGCATATACGAATTCTCAATATCCAGATACTCCAGATACTTGTCGGTCACTTCAAGGAAATATTCACGTTTGTCCTTCTGAGACCTGATTTTTCGGAGAAAACCTTTGCGAGTCAGATTGTTGACTTTGTAGGCTGCGTTGGGCTGAGAAATTTTAATAAAGTTCGCGAATTCGTTGATCGTCGGACGTCTCATTGCATAAATCACTTCCATGCAGAATGTCTCGACTGTCGTTAAAGCAGCCTCCCTTGCAGTCCAGTTGCCAAAGATCTCTCCGTAAAAATGCAGTTTGAACTTCGTATAAATGGTTTGAAAGTCGCCTTCAAATGACATGTTGTTCCCCCGCGCATCCAGCGCTATTAGTGATTAATAGATTATATCACAGTTTAGTGAAAAATTCACTAGAAGACATTGAATAATTAATTGGTGAAAATGCACAATTTATACTTTGATCAGATCTTTTACGACTTCAGATGCTATGATCAGGCCTGCTGCTGAGGTTACAAATGCGGTCGAGCCCGGTACAGCCTTTTTTCTTGCGGCATGTTCCGCCTGAGTTTCCCGGGATGGATCCGGGATGCATGAATCATCATGATTCTCCAAAGGTTTCATAGCGGGCTCTTCCGAATAGACGACCTTGAGTTTTTTTATTCCCCTTTTCTTAAGTTCCCTGCGCATGACTTTGGCAAGCGGACAGACAGAAGTGCTGTAAATGTCCGCGACTTTTAAAGCTGCCGGATCCAGTTTGTTGCCGCAGCCCATACTGGAGATGACGGGTACTCCCGCTGCCTCGGCCTGCATGATGATCTGGATCTTGCCGGTGACGGTATCAATCGCGTCGATAACATAATCGTATTCGGAAAAATCGAATCTGTCAGCGGTCTCGGGCAGATAGAAGCACTTGTGGGGAGTGACTTTGATGGCGGGATTGATATCAAGGAGACGCTCCCTGACTACGTCCACTTTATCCCGGCCTATTGTGCTGTGCAGGGCGATGATCTGCCTGTTGAGATTGGAGAGGGCGACCTTGTCGTTGTCTACGATGTCTATTGAACCGATGCCGCTTCTTGCGAGACCTTCGGCCACATAGCCTCCGACTCCGCCAACACCGAAGATAATGACCCGGCTGGCGTACAGCCGGTTCATGTTTTTTTCTCCGAGCAGAAGCTCGGTGCGTGAAAATTCATTGTGCATTTAGGCCTGATATCCTTTCAGATCGCTTTCGCGTTGACTGCAGACGCTCTGCGCCGCCGTGTTCATGTATTCTGTCTATGCTCCGCGGGTGGGGCATACTGTCAGGTGGAAGCTCAGCTGTTATCAGTAAGTATACCACAGTATATAACGGGCGGTGCGAAAAGAAATGCTTTGCTGCCACATAAGGTTGTGCTATTATGTTTTATCGGATTCCCCGGAGTATTGTCAAAACTTTGACAGGAAAAACCGATGCGGGACAGAACTATTTAGAAACGGACGACGGCAATGAATAAAAGACGAGAGATAATCTGCACATTGGTCCTCTTCGTGACGGCCCTCATCTGGGGCTGCGCATTTGCTGCGCAGAGCATAGGGGCCGGCTTTGTCGGGCCGTTCACGTTCCTGGCTTCCAGGACATGGATCGCTTTTTTTGCACTGCTCCCGGTGATCGCCGTGCGGGACCGCCTGCAGATAAGTGCGGAGTACAGAGTGAAGAAAACTGCCGGGCAGTCGAGGATGCTCGTTCTCGGCGGTGCAGTATGCGGCTTTTTCCTCTTTACGGCAAGTGCCTCTCAGCAAATCGGCATCAGCCTTACAACGACAGCCAAGGCAGGTTTCATTACAGCTCTCTATGTAGTGCTTGTACCTGTTCTGTCGGTCTTTATGCATCGGAGCGTGAACAGGAAGGTGTGGGGATGCGTTCTGCTGGCAGTCATAGGTTTGTATCTTCTGTGCATGGGAGAGCGGTTTTCCCTGTCGGCAGGGGACAGCTGGATGCTGCTGTGCGCATTTCTCTTCAGCCTGCAGATCCTGTCGGTCAACTACTTTGTAAAGTACACAGACCCGGTAAAGCTGGCGACTCTGGAGTTTCTGTTCGAAGGAATCTTTGCGGGCCTATGCATGCTGCTCTTTGAGCCGTTCGATGCGGAAGGCATTCTGTCAGCGCTTCCCTCGATCCTCTATGCGGGTTTTATGAGCAGCGCGGTAGGCTATACTCTGCAGATCGTCGCTCAGGACGGACTCGACCCGGCTGTCGCGTCGATTGCGATGAGTTTTGAGAGCGTGTTCGCAGCCCTTGCGGGATGGGTCGTTCTGCGCGAGGCAATGTCGGCTAGAGAACTGATCGGCTGCGCGCTCATGTTCGCGGCAATCGTGATATCACAGTTATAATTATGTCTGCGGCTGATTTCCGATCGCGAACATAGGC
>JAFRCB010000141.1 GCA_017404585.1 Lachnospiraceae bacterium | reverse complement strand
CGATGACCGCGTTGCCGCTACCGATCCAAGTGGCCGCAAGACCGTATCTCCCTCCGAACTGGCCGGCATAGCCGACGACCCCGACCGCTGAGAAGTATGACGAGCCGTCTGCACATGCAGACATCCACGGACCTACATGTCTTCCGACGAGCACATATCCTTCAACCGTCTTAGCCTGATGGCGTGAATAGTATCCGATGTACAGCATAACAGCGAAGAATACAATGAGCAGCAGAATTTTGATTATCATAATTGAAAACCCTCCTCGTTTGATTGACGATTTAAAGTGTAACGCTTTAAACTGTAAAAGTCAAGTGCATTTGGGCTTCCACGCGATAAATTTTCAATAGGTCAGGTATCACAGTTCAGACAGTCTTTAGCGTAGTTCCCGAATATGACATAAACACCGTCTTCATCGAAAAGCATCTGTCCGGCCACATATAAAGAGGGACCGGTCTCCCGGTCCCCACAGGCAGTTTTACGCTGCGCCTTATTCCCTTATCATCTTACGAACGGAGCCCTGTACTCCTCATTTATTTCCCTGAGTTCTTTCACGCCGTCGATATATGGCTGATAGATGCTCTCAATTCGCCCGCCTCCGCGGTTGTCACAGCCTGAGCAGAACTCGCAGTCGATGCCGCACGAGCCCCACAGAGCCTGATTAACGATTTTTATACGTTCTTCTCTCGTGGTATCCTTTATCAATAATGATTTCATTGCCGCCATCCTCTCTGCAAATATACTGATTTGCATAGCACATTTCAGGAATCAAAGCAGTGATCAGCACCCTTTTCTCCCGTTTTGATGATCTTCGATCGAGCAGGCGTCTACTGTGCCGTATTCAATGAGTCCCGCGTCTGCCGGATCAATCGACACTCTTCCGTCCTCGAAAACGAATGCCGGGATTCCGACATCGCCGATCGCCTTCATGCGGTCAAAAACAGGGTTGTTATCGCGAAGTCTGGTAAAAGCACTCATGTTGCGAATATTCTCGCCGATATTAATGTACTCGAACTCGTCCTCTCTTCCCACGATCTGTTCATGAACGTATTCGCAGTAGGGACAGGTGGGCATTCCGTAAATTTTAATCATATTCATAGCCTCCTTTCAAGATGGGCTTTAGGGGACGGTTCTTTTCACGTGGATTTCTTCACGTGAAAAGAACCGTCCCTGAATCTCACATTCAGGTCTGCTGCGCAAACCGCAGCACGTTCCAACTGAGAGCCGGCACGAGAATCTGTGCCCTGCCCTTTTCTACAGTGCCGCCGGGACCCTTTCCCGGTACAACATTACCTGGATATTCCTCTGTATTGACTGCCTTCACATCGTCGTGATGCAGCAGTATATGCTCCTTTAGCTTCATATCTCCGAAAGCCCGAAGATCGATATCCAGCATATAGTCCTCTTTGAGATCCCGGTTGACACAGAACACAGTCACCGCGCCGTCATCGCCAAGAGTCGCGGTCGCATCAATGAAGGGAACATCATCGTAGTCAGAGCAGCTGTAGACCGGGGAATCCACCAGCGCCTTAAGAGCTGTTCCGCGCCCGTACTTCGATGCATGCAGGAACGGCCAGTAAATAGTCTGCGCCCAGCAGCCCCCGCCGTTTCGCGTCATGATAGGGGCAATGACATTCACAAGCTGGGCCAGGCAGGCGACCTTCACACGGTCTGCATTCTTAAGGAAAGTGATCAGCATGCTGCCCGCAAGCAGCGCATCCTCAAAGTTGTAGACGTCCTCCAGGAGCGGCAGCGCCGGTCCCCACTTCTCGCGTTTCCAGATCTCCTTGTCCTGCTCGTTCGATTGATACCATACATTCCACTCGTCAAATGACAGATTGATCTTCTTTTTAGAATTCTTCTTCCCTTTGACCGCGTCGCAGATAGAAACGACAGTATGGATAAAATCATCAAGATCCATGCTGCGCGCAAGGAAACCCGCAGTGTCATTCGTGGGATTCCCGTAGTAACGGTGCAGAGACACATAATCAATGTTCTCATAGCACTCATTAAGCATGGTCATCTCCCAGTCCCCGAAGGTCGGCATCTCGGAGCTGGATGATCCGCACGCGACAAGCTCAATGGACGGGTCCACCCACTTCATCATCTTTGCGGACTCATTTGCGATCCTTCCATATTCGTACGCTGTCTTGTGGCCCATCTGCCAGGGACCGTCCATCTCGTTGCCAAGACACCAGAGCTTGATATTCAGCGGCTCCTTCGCGCCATTTGCGATGCGCATTTCGCTGAACTTGCTTCCGCCGGGATGATTGGCATATTCCACGATGTCCCGGGCATTCTCCGGACCCCTGGTCCCCAAATTGACGGCATACATGACTTCCGTATCCGCTTTTTTCGCCCAGTCTGCAAATTCATGCAGGCCGACCTCATTCGATTCAGTCGTGAACCACGCAAGATCAAGTCGTTTTGGACGATTCGGCCCCACACTGTCCTCCCAGTTAAATCCGGAAACAAAGTTGCCGCCGGGATCGCGCACGACCGGGACACCGATTTTTCTCACCATATCCAGCACGTCCCGCCGAAAGCCCTGCTCATCAGCCATCGGGTGACCCGGCTCATAGATGCCGCCGTACACGGCGCGGCCGAGGTGCTCAATAAATGAGCCGTAGATTCGGGGATCAATTCTTCCGATGATATAATCCTTATCCAGTATAATATTCGCGTTCTTCATCATTTTCTTTATTACTCCTGCTGCGTTCCCCCGTTATCCGGCTGATCCATCAGGTCACTCAGCTTCTTGCTGTAAAAAAACTCATGCACCATGTTGTCATACTCTGTCCACATCGGAAGTGTCCTGCATGCAGACTTTCGCGGGCACTCATTCGTATCCGTCGCAAGGCATGCGACAAGGGAGAGCGATCCTTCCATCAGGTCCAGGATCTCTCCCACCGAATACTCCTCCGGTCTCCGGCACAGCCTGTAGCCACCCCCCTTTCCGCTGGCACCGGTAATCAGACCTCCCGCCACCATATCCTTTACAATAATCTCCAGATATTTCTTTGAGACATCCTGCCTTGCCGCAATATCCTTCAGTGGTATGTAACTGCCCGTCTCGTTCTCTGCAAGATCGAGCATGACGCGGAGAGCATATCTTCCTCTTGTCGAAATCATAAAAATGTCCTCTCTCTCAGCTTTTTACCTATTATACCGCAGGGTAAATAGGTAGTGCAACAACATTCGTTATTTACCTATTGACTTACTAGGTTAATAGGCATATAATTCTCACAGAATCTAAGCAGAGGTCCTGTCCTCTTCGTAGACGCCGGCGTTCCGTGGCAAAACGCGGAGCCGCCTTCACCGCCGGATGCGGTGGGACATTTATATGACAAAGGAGATATTCATGAAAATTTATGCGGATAATGCCGCCACCACCAAGATGAGCGAAAACGCGATCCATACAATGGTCTCCCTGCTGGAAGACAGCTGGGGAAATCCGTCCAGTCTGTACGCGCACGGACAGATGGCCAAAGAAGTGCTTGAAAAAGCTCGTGCGGATGTTGCAGCCGTGATCGGCGCCTCCCCGGACGAGATCCTGTTCACATCGGGAGGCAGTGAAGCCGACAATCAGGCCCTCCGGTCTGTTGCCGAGCTCGGCAGAAAAAAGGGGAAAATGCATATCATTTCGTCTGCATTTGAACACCACGCCATCCTGCACACGCTGGAGCGTCTTAAAAAGGAAGATTTCGAGGTTACCCTTCTTGACGTCCATGAAAACGGCCTCATTCTTCCCGAAGAGGTCGAAGCCGCGATCCGTGAAGATACATGCCTGGTTACCATTATGTTTGCAAATAACGAAATCGGCACCATCCAGCCCATCCGGGAAATCGGCCGGATCTGCCGCGAGAAAAACGTCCTGTTCCACACAGATGCCGTGCAGGCGGTCGCTCATGTCCCGATCAACGTCAAGGAGGACAATATCGATCTTCTCTCCGCTTCTGCCCATAAATTCCACGGTCCGAAGGGAGTCGGCTTCCTCTACGCAAAAAAAGGAATAAGGCTGACAAATCTGATTGAAGGCGGAGCCCAGGAGCGAGGCCGCCGCGCGGGAACCGAAAATGTTCCGGGAATCGCAGCCATGGCGGAAGCCCTGAAAGAGACGAGTTCCAGGATGGATGAGAACACAGCACATCTCACCAAGATGCGGGATAAGCTGATCAGCGGTCTTGCGGAAATTCCGCATTCTGCGCTCAACGGTGATGCCACACATCGTCTCCCGAGCAACGTGAATTTCTGTTTTGAAGGTATCGAAGGTGAATCTCTGCTGCTGCTCCTTGATGACAAGGGCATACAGGCTTCTTCCGGCAGCGCCTGCACATCCGGATCTCTGGATCCGAGCCATGTGCTTCTGGCGATCGGCCGTGTACACGACGTCGCCCACGGTTCCCTTCGCTTATGTCTCGGGGAAGATATCACGGAAGAACAGGTGGACTACATCATCAAGTCCGTAAAAGACGTCGTCAGCTATCTGCGCGGCTTCTCTCCGGTCTGGAGAGACCTGATGTCCGGCAAAGCCCGGTTCATCCTGTAAAACATGCGACCATACGTCGAAAATTTTGCGCAAACCCATAGGAAAAAAGTGAGGTACTCTAATGGCTTTATACAGTGAAAAAGTAATGGATCATTTCAGGAATCCGAGAAATGTAGGTGTGATTGAAGATGCAAATGGCATCGGCGAAGTCGGCAACGCCAAATGCGGCGATATCATGAAAATGTACCTTAAGATCGAGGATGACGTCATTCAGGACGTCAAATTTGAAACGTTCGGCTGCGGCAGTGCCATCGCGTCCAGCTCCATGGCGACCGAGCTGATTAAGGGGAAACCTGTCTCGGAGGCCATGAAACTGACTAACAAGGCGGTCGCGGAAGCTCTTGACGGGCTGCCGGCTTACAAGATGCACTGTTCCGTTCTGGCGGAGGAGGCGATTCAGTCAGCCCTCGAAGACTATCAGAAGCGGACCGGAAAAACTTTCGAGTGATATGTGATCCTGCTGCCGGGCAGGGGATATGAATAGGGCTGCCATATAATACGGTGTCCGCTCATATAGCAGTCATTTGCAAATGACTGCTATATGTAATGCCGACCCGTAAAATACGGCAGCCCCTTCTCTGTATAATCTTATTATAAGCTGTCAGCTATCGCTGACATAAATCCAACTCAAGTCTCGCAAGCGAGACCTATTAACTCTTACCATCCGTTCTCAGAAATCATCAGAACCTGCAAGCCACACTGCGCAAGCGTGTGGTCCAAGCTCCGCATACAATTTCGTATATGTATTCCCCTTCCATAGTTCTACAGCGCGGGCAACAGGTATCTCTGTCTCCTCTTCCGTGACAGCGATCCTTCGCACCTCATCCGACAGATTAAAGACTGCTATGTACATTCCCTGCCCATCCTTGCGGGGAGCAATCCAGACCGCTTCCTCATCAGTAGTCCGCAGAGGATGTGCGCAGAAGCTGCTCTTCTGAATATTCAGTACGTTCTCATTAGTGAGCAGGGATATCGTGAACGGATCACATTTCGTCAGTTCCCCGCCCATCATAAGCGGTGAGCGCATCATGCACCAGAGCGTCATGAGTGTGCGCTGTTCATCCTGAGTGAACCTCGTCCAGCGGCCTTTTGCCGTCTCCGCGCCGCACAGACGGATCGCGCCGAACGGCAGCATGTCGGCGTCCGGCCAGTGACCGGGACCTGCGTGGACACACCACTTCTCCGCCCGCTCGAACATTCCTTTGAGCAGAGCCCAGTCATCCCAGAAGTCATCCGTAATTCGCCACATATTGGACCAGGTTTTCAGATGCTCCGCCTCGGAAAGCGGCGCCGGTCCCGGGGAGAGACTCAGCACAATGTCGCGCCCGCAGTTTCTGCATGCCTCGGAGATGATCTCTATCTCCCGCCTGCAGTGCGGATACTCTCTGGCAATGTCGTCGCACTTCACAAAGTCCACGCCCCACTCGGCATAGAGCCTAAAGATGCTGTCGTAGTAGGCTCTTGCAGCGGGATGCTCCTGTCTCGCGCCGTACATATCCGGGTTCCACTCACAGATGGAGTTAGGATCCGCTGCCTGATCGCAGGTATATTCACTCCCTTTAATGGGCAAATGAAGATGTGCCGCCATGCGGGGAATCCCTCGCATGATATGGATTCCGAATTTCAGTCCCAAGCCATGCACATAGTCTGCCAGCGGCTTAAAGCCTGCACCATTTGCAGCACTCGGGAATCGGTTCGCTGCCGGTATGTGCCGCCCCCAGTCATCTAGAAGATTATTAGGAAAAGATTTATAATCATAATCTTCCGCTTCCGGCTGATACCACTGGATATCCACAACTACGTATTCCCAGCCGTACGGCTTCAAATGTTCCGCCATATAGTCCGCATTTTGTCTCACAACGTCTTCAGTGACCGAAGCGCCGTAGCAGTCCCAGCTGTTCCATCCCATCGGGGGATACTTGCAAAGCATGTCTATACCTCCTTAAAAGCAAGTCAATTTCTGTATCTCCATTCTACCACATATCAGTGCTGACAACTCAGCACCACAGCCTGATAGGGTTTAAGAATCAATTTCTGCCCTTTCTTCCCAACGAAAGGCAAGGAGGTCGGTCTCCCACCCACCTCATAATTATTGAGCACGATCTTATACTTACCGAGCTCATCCGGGAAGTTGTAAATTGTTGTATATTTACTGAAGTTTGCACAGATAAAAAGCTTCTTTCCCCGGTATATCCTGCTGTAGGCGATGACTCTCCGGTTTTCGTGATCATATTCCCGGGTCTTCCCGAGGATTACCTCTTCATGCGCCTTTCTGATTCGCAGAAGTTTCCGATAAAAGCGGTAAACGGATTTTTCGCTCTCAATATCCTTCTTTATATTGATTTCAAGGTACTTGGGATTCACGCACTGCCATGGCTTGTGTCCGTCGTTGAAACCGCCATTTGCCGAATCATTCCAGGCAATCGGTACGCGGGAATGATCTCTTGCCCCGTACTTGATAAAGCGGAAGGCAAGCCATTTCGGCATGCCGTAACCGGTCATCAGATCATATACGAAATGACTGACCGGGTCCATCATCTCATCAATGCTCTTAAAATCACAGTTCACAAGGCCCGCTTCCTGGCCCATGTAAATAAACGGCGTCCCGAACCCCATGTAAGTCACCGCTGCCAGCATCGTCGCAGCCTCGTAGCGGTATTTTGCCGCGTTGATCGAGAAGCGATTCACGCAGCGGGGATTATCGTGATTTTCAAGCACAAGGGTGTTCCATCCCTCCCCGTATGCCGCTCTCTGCGGATTAAAGAAACCGTCCTTGAACTGCAGAAGGTCGAATGGCTTCGGGAAGAATTTCTTTCCCCCGATATTATCCGAGTCGAGATGTCCGAAGCTGAAAATGGCATCCAGTTCGCCGTTCTCCTCCCGCACGTAATCACGAGCTGCTTCCTCGGACGGGTGGAAAGATTCACCGACTGTAAAACTGTCATAGAGCGAAAATGATTTCTCATTCAGCTCTTTCAAAAATTCATGCATGCGCGGTCCATCCACATACTACGGAGCGCCCTTCTGGAATGAATCTTTCGATGTATCATCCTGAATCGGATAGACCTTTGAAAACATATTGAACACCTCGAAGCGGAAGCCATCTACGCCTTTTTCGAACCAGAAATTCAGGATATCAATCATCTCTCTCCTGACATCCGGATTTTCCCAGTTAAGGTCTGCCTGTTCTTTGCAGAAAAGGTGCAGATAAAAATCATCGCTGTCGCCGATCCTCTCCCAGGCGGATCCGGTGAACGTCGATTCCCAGTTGCTCGGGGGGATAACATTTGCCCCTTCTATTCTTCCCTTACGTATGATGTAATAATCCCTGTATGGGGAATCCGGGGAAGAAATCGCTTCTTTGAACCACGGATGCTCGGTGGACGTATGGTTGATGACCATATCCATGATCACCTTAAGGTCCCGCCTATGGCACTTCCTGACCAGCCGATCGAATTCTTCCATCGTTCCGAATTTCTCATCAATGGCCTTGTAGTCACTGACATCGTATCCGTAGTCGTAATCCGGTGATTTATACAGCGGGGAGAACCAGATCGCAGTCGCTCCCAAATCTCGGATATAGTCCAGCTTTGAAATAATACCCTCGCTATCGCCGAAGCCGTCATTGTTCGAAGCCATAAAACTGACCGGGTAGACCTGGTAGACCACCGCGTTCTTGTACCACCTTGACTTCATAGATCCTCCTTTTGCTGCTCTGCTGATTTATTCAAATATGACAAGATACATGCAAATGATGCTGTCGCGCTAAACCCCATACCCAAGAAACTCCAGAAGCCCGGCGCAGCCTTCCGAGACATCGTTCCAGGTCTCATCGAAATCTCCGGTATACCAGGGATCTGACACTTCTCCCGGGCGGTCCGTGTATTCCATCAGCAGATGGACCTTGCCGTCCGGGTCGCTGCCCACGAACTTTCTCATATTCCTGAGGTTCCAGTTGTCCATACAGATGAGCAGATCATAATATTGATAATCCCGTTTTGTCATCTGCCGCGCTCTCTTTCCCTCGCACGATATGCCATGCTCAGCCAGCTTGCGCTTGGCGGGCGGGTAGACGGGATTCCCGCGGCCGTTCCAGATTTCCTCTGTGCTGGTCGATGCGGAGGCGATCTCGAACTGGTCGGTGATTCCTCTTTTGTTAACAAAGTCTTTCATTATGAATTCTGCCATGGGGGAGCGGCAGATGTTGCCGTGGCATATAAATAGT
>JAFRCB010000140.1 GCA_017404585.1 Lachnospiraceae bacterium | reverse complement strand
TTGATCTCAGTGACCATGCGTTCAAGCTCGAACCCGGAGAATCCTCCGGACGCGGGCGTCACGATGACCTCGTGGACGCTGCTCGGAAGCACAAAGAGATCTCCCTCAATAAGTCCTTCAAATTCACTGAATACGTTGTCATAGAGTATAGTCGAAGCCCCGAAGCAGCGGCTCTTACTTGTCAGTATATACATCGGGACAACGGGATCCGGCACTTCTCCGACGTTCTGCGAGCCATTTGCAAGCATATCCACCATTTCTCTCATGGTGTATATCCTGGGCGGTTCACAGGACAGCATATTGGCGTCTGCAGTCCTGTTCAGATCTTCTCCGCTGATTCCCCAGCGCGGGATATCTGAATTTCGAATCGTACAAAAAGCGGACGGAAAACGACTGTCCTGTATCTCATAATAATAGATTTTCGCAAGATCAAGGAACTTCTCATGGGGAATATCAGAAAGCAGCTCCTCATTCATCGCATAATTGACAAGCCGATATCGGATTCGTTCCTTCAAGTTGTCAAACTTAAGAAATTCATCCACGTTGATCGGAAAATCAATCGAGTAATGTTTATTCTCCTCCAGAATGATCCTCACAATCGCACTGAGAGAGAGTCCTTCTCTGTATCGTCCGGAGTACTGATTGACATAGATCGTGGGGGCTATGCACTTGCGTTCAGGTCTTATGGTAAGTCCGTCGAGTATCACCCCGTTATTCTTTCTGACCGATTTCAGGGTCACTTCGGTCCTGTCGTCGAACTCATCTCTCACCATACTGTAGATTCGCATTTTAAATTCCTCGTAATTCATAAATTTCTCCTTTTTATTTATTCGGGAATATGCGGCAGAACGCATCTCGCATTCCGTCCACCGGAGACTTATGAGACGAGGGAATGATAAGTGGTAAAAAATAGTGGTAGAAAATTAAGAGGCCTCCCCGAATTTCGGGAAGGCCTTTAATTTATACTCTTGAAAGATATTCAGATGATCTTGTGTCGATTTTTACTACGTCGCCAATGCTCACGAACAGCGGGACCTGGATCGTAGCGCCGGTCTCGACTGTCGCCGGCTTTGTAGCGCCCTGTGCGGTGTTGCCTGCAAAGCCCGGCTCTGTGTCCGTTACCTCAAGTTCTACGAACAGAGGCGGCTCAACGCTGAATACATTGCCGTTGTAGGAGCATACCTTTACAACATCATTCGGCTTGACGAACTTCATAGCGTCGCCGATGACGTCTGCATTGATCATGATCTGATCGTATGTCTCCGGATCCATGAAATAATAAAGATCTCCGTCATTATAGAGATATTCCTGATCCTTACGATCAATTCTGGCTGCCGGGAACTTTTCTGTGGGGCGGAAAGTCTTCTCAACAACACCTCCGTTGATCACGTTTCTCATCTTTGTACGAACGAAAGCAGCGCCTTTGCCCGGCTTTACATGCTGGAACTCAACAATCTGCATGACCTGTCCGTCGATTTCGAGAGTTAAACCGTTTTTAAAATCACCTGCTGATATCATGTGTAATCCTCCTTCATGGTGTACAACTCATTTTATAATAAAAACAGAACGCTTGCAAGAAGTTTGTTAATGTCTTGGGTCTTTTGTTACCAATTGATCCGGCTCTTAATGTCACGCGCAATTTCTTCCACTGTTCTCCCGTCCGTCGCAATAGTGATGTCCTGCGCTTCCTCATAATGTTCTCTGCGGGCATTCTGCAGATGTAATATCCCTTCCGGCGAAAAACGTCCCGAAAGAATCGGTCGCGTCTCAGCTTCATTAAGCAGCCTCTGATAAACAGTCTCCGCCGAGGCTGTAAGCAGCACGATTCTTCCGATGCTCTTCATAAGCACAATATTTCGGGCTCTCAGGACAGCTCCTCCCCCGCAGGACACAATACAGCCGCTCTCTCCGGCAAGCGATTCAATTAATTCCGTCTCCAAATCCCTGAAGAATTTCTCGCCGAACCGTTCAAATATATCCGGGATGGACATTCCCTGCCGTTTTTCGATTTCTTCATCCATTTCAATCACACGACGACCGCATATCCGTCCGAGTTCCCCGGCAACGCTCGATTTGCCTGTGCCCATGAAACCGATGAGGAACAAAGTGTCCGACTCTCGTATCCTGTCATGGCGGACGGAGAGTACGTCCCGCATTTTATGAGCCTCCATCTGGCCGGGCGCGCTTGCTCTCCCATCGAGGCAGGCAAATGTAACTGCCGAGCCGTAAACTTCCCCGTATGTCCGCGTCATTTGACCGGACTCTCCCATGGATATGAGAATAGTCGGGATCCCGAGCTTTTCTTTAGCTTTTAGACCGGCAGCAAGGACCTCGTCGACGTCTTCCGCGGTCCGCGGCATATAAGCCCCCTTGGCGATATCCGCCCCGCAGTCCCTCATCTGCTCCATAGCCGTATAAATGTCAGCACGGCTGTGGGTTGACGAAAAATCATGCTCTGACATGATAACGCGGATGCCGAAGCTTTTAGCTTCTTCGGCCAGCATCTGCGCAGTGGATATCCCGTACTCAAGAGCTTCAGCGGTAATGCCTGTTCCAAATTCAATGTCGATCAAATCTATGCAGCCGCTCGATATCGCGATCCGGAGAATATCCAGATATTCTTCAGGATCCGCATCAAAAAGCCCGCCTTCACGCTCTGACCTCAGAGTAAACAGGATCGGCCCTTCGAATACTCCCCTCACATTTGAGAGGAGATCAAGAAGTCTCATGGTGTCACGGATTCCTTCGAATGCATCCGCGCGCAGTTCAATAAGATCCGCCTCGGTGCGGGCTGCTGCAGCCTCGGCGCAGATTTCTGCCTCTGTCCTGCCGGTCAACGGTACAGCGATAGCAGGCCTGCCGCCGAACTTGATATTTCTAACTTCAAACATTTTTCTTTTTCCCTTATTATGATATGATAAAAGACCGATACCGGTCACGTTTTTATCGCAGACCGAATTCACTTTTCCGGTCTGCAAAGGAGTATATAATGCAGAAATATTACCTTGTCGGGAGTCCGATCTCCCACAGTTTCTCACCGAAAATGCACAATCTGGCCTTCAGACTTACGGGCATTGACGCCGAGTACGGGCTCTGTGAGGCTGATGAGACTGCTCTTCCGAAAGTCGTAGAAGAGCTCGGATCTTCCGGTGCATGTGGCTTTAATGTTACTATGCCGGACAAGACCGCCATGTGTGACTTATGTGATGAACTCTCCGAGGCTGCCCGGATCGGTCGTTCCGTGAACACAGTCAAAGTGGTAAACGGAAAACTTTTCGGGGATACGACCGATGGCCGCGGTTTTGTACGCGCGGCAAATGAAGCCGGTTTTCAGATTAACGGACAGAAAATCACACTCCTCGGCACGGGAGGCGCAGCTTCAGCGATCCTGATCGACAGCGTACTCGCCGGTGCGGACAGCATTTTCGTGTTCTTTAACCGCGAATCCTCTCTGGACCGCGTCAAAAGGATCGCAGATGAGCTTTCGGGCAGCTACAGCACACGCATAAGCTTTCACGCCCTCGCCGACAGAGATTCCCTGAGAAAGTATACAGGGCTTTGTTCCCTGCTTGTAAACGCAACGAGCGTCGGCATGAAAAAGGGTCCCGATGATATCTCTTACAAAGATGCCTCCCCTATACCCGACCCATCATTCTTTTATCCGGGCCTGAACGTCTTTGACGCAATTTACAATCCCCGCGAGACGCACCTCCTCAGGATGGCTTCAGCCTGCGGGTGCAAGATTGAAAACGGTCTTCCCATGCTGCTCTATCAGGGGGCGGAATCCTTCAGGATCTGGACAGGACGCGAATTCCCTGTGCGGGAAATCAAAGAGGCCCTGTTCTAAATCTTCATCAGCGGGATTTGACCACACTGCCCGTCATTATGCTGACACAATTCCCACGTAAAAGGCGGCTCGCAGTGAGCCGCCCTTTATTACACGCTAAATACTTATCCCTCCGTGGTTTGCCCGCTTCCTGTGCTCTCTATGGAGGAGATGATCTCGTCGCAGATCTCATCGACGCTCTTACCGTCGACTTCGATTGTTACATCTGCAATACGCCTGTAAGCAGGTTCGCGCTCCTTCATCATCTTGCTGACACGCTCCTCAAGATCGCCGGCACGAAGCCATGCATGCTTCTCCTGCTTTGCCAGCTTGGCGACCACTGTATCCAGTTTAACTTTCAGATAATATACAGTTCCCAGCTTTTCCAGATATCCGGCGTTCTTTGGCATCAGGGCAAGGCCGCTGCCGAGAACAATAACAGAACGTTCTACTCCAGACTGAAGCTCGATCAGGATCATCGTCTCCATAGCACGGTAATACGCATCTCCGAATCGGTCATATACTTCAGTGGTCCTCATCTTAAGTTTTGCCTCTATCATCTTATCGACGTCAACCAGAGGCAGCTCCAATCTCTTCGAAAGCGCTTTTGCCACTGCGCTTTTTCCGGAACCCATAAACCCTTCGAGAATAATGTTATCCATAATGCTGTCCTTTTAATTCTGTTTAGATCATAATCCGATAAGTAAACAACTCTATTGATTCTATTATACTCTTTTTATGCCAATTGCTCAAATAATTTTATCTCTTTGCGTGAATATCCCCCCGATAAGATGAAGTTGTCAGATTCTATCCTGCATGGGGACATACTCAGCCCGGTCGGATATGCTGACGTAAGCAGGACGTATAATTTTGTCCATGTTAATGAGCTCTTCCAGTCGATGCGCACTCCAGCCGACGATTCTTGCAATTGCAAATATCGGTGTATACAGCTCGACAGGCAGTCCCAGCATGTCATAGACCAGGCCGGAATAAAAATCAACATTTGTGGAAACGCCCTTATAAATATGGCGTTTCTCGGCAATGACTAGCGGCGCAAGGCGTTCGACCCTGCTGTAGAGGTCATATGTTTCCTGCTCACCCTTGGCTGCCGCCAGTTTTTCCACATACTGCCTGAATATCTGCGCTCTCGGGTCGGAGATCGAGTATACCGCGTGACCGAATCCGTAAATAAGTCCTCTGCGGTCAAATGCTTCCCGGGCAAGCAGTTTGTTGAGATAGAAACGGATCTCATCGTCGTCCTTCAGATCCTTCACATTTTCCCGAAGGTCTTTGAACATCTGCATGACTTTGATGTTAGCCCCGCCATGCTTCGGTCCCTTCAGAGAGGCCAGAGAAGCCGCTACCGCTGAGTATGTATCAGTTCCGGAGGAAGTGACAACATGCATGGTAAATGTCGAGTTATTACCACCGCCGTGTTCCATATGAAGGACCAGAGCAAGATCCAGCACCCGGGCTTCGATCTCGGAATACTGCTTATCCGGGCGGAGCATCCTCAGTATGTTCTCCGCAGTTCCCAGCTTTCTTGAAGGGTTGTGGATATACAGGCTGTGTCCCAGTTCATAGTGGTTGTAGGCCTGATAGGCGTATACCGCCAGCATTGGGAATGTCGCAATGAGGTTGACGCACTGGCGGAGAACATTCGGCAGTGATGTGTCATCCGCGTACTTGTCATAAGAAGCCAGCGTCAGGACGGATTTCGCGAGTGAATTCATGATATCCTTACTCGGAGCCTTCATTATTACGTCCCTTGTAAAGTTCGTGGGAAGGGATCGCTGCGCGACCAGCATCTGTTTGAAGGCTTTCAGCTGCTGTTCATTCGGAAGCTTGCCGAAAAGGAGAAGATATGTGGTCTCCTCGAACCCATATCGTTTTTCGCCGATGAAACCGCTCGTAAGTTTTTCTATCGGAATTCCCCGGTAAAAGAGTTCGCCCTCTATCGGAATCTTCCTGCCGTTTTCATGTCTGAAAGAGTTAATTTCCGAGATCTGTGTCAGACCGGCGACGACACCGTTGCCGTTCAGATCCCTAAGCCCCCTCTTGACATCCTTGATCGCATATAATGTATGGTCGATAGTAGACTGTTCAAGGCAAAGCTCGGAGAGCTC
>JAFRCB010000139.1 GCA_017404585.1 Lachnospiraceae bacterium | reverse complement strand
TATCGAGGTGCTTAAACAACGGGCGGACGTCATGATGAAATATTCCGGTCACGAGGAGATATCTTTAAGCTCTCTCAGCTCGAGCGACTACAGCCGTCTGCCGGAGCTTATGGACTACCTCATCGAAAAGTTCCACAGTCAGGCGGTCAATATTTCACTTCCCTCGCTAAGAATCGACAACTTCTCGCTCGACGTCATGCAGAAGGTCCAGGATATAAAGAAGAGCTCGCTGACATTTGCACCGGAGGCAGGCACCCAGAGACTCAGAAACGTCATTAACAAAGGACTCACCGAAGATGATATTTTCGGCGGATCGGCCATGGCTTTCAGGGGCGGCTGGAACAAAGTCAAGCTGTATTTCATGCTGGGGCTGCCGACAGAGACGGAGGACGACCGCAAGGGTATCGCGCATCTGGCCCAGTCCATCTGTGATCTCTACTACGATATTCCCAAGGAGGAGAGGCGGGGCAAATGTGAAATCAACGTCAGCACCTCCTTCTTCGTCCCGAAGCCGTTTACTCCTTTCCAGTGGGCACCTATGTTCCGCAGGGAAGATTATCTGTCCTTTGCCCACCTTGTGAAGGGTGAGATCCGATCGATGAAAAACCAGAAATCGATCCATTATCAGTACCATGACGCGGACGGGACGGTGCTCGAAGGTGTCCTGGCCAGAGGAGACCGAAAGCTCTCCGAGGTCATTATGTACGCTTACGAACACGGGGCCATGTACGACGCATGGACAGACTATTTCCATATGGATATATGGATGGACGCATTTGCCGCATGCGGTATAGACCACGAATTCTATACTCTGAGAGACAGATCCCTTGACGAAGTTCTTCCGTGGGATTTCATCGACGTCGGTGTTACTAAAAAGTGGTTCGTCCGCGAGTGGGAGCGGGCCCTTCGCGCGGAAATCACACCCAACTGCAGGCAGATGTGCTCGGGCTGCGGGGAGAGGTCTTACGGAGGCGGCGTCTGCTTCGAAGAGAAATTCATGGATGCCGGCAAGGCAGACTATAGCGGTATGAGGTGACGGATTATGAAAGTCAGAATTAAATTCACCAAGGTCGGAGCACTCCGCTACGTGGGTCATCTGGATTTCATGCGAACCTTCCAGAAAATCATCAAAAGGAGCGGTGTCCTTGCAGTCTTCACGAGGGGATTCAGTCCCCATATGATCATGTCCTTTGCGTCTCCGCTCGGTGTCGGGCTCGAGAGCCTCGGCGAATATGTGGATTTTGAGATGGCTTACAGGGATCCCTATGAGCTCACAAAAATCGAGCTTCAGCGAATGAACCAGCTGGGTATTGAAAATGATGAGCTTCCGGATGTCCCCTGCGAAGCGGTCATTATTGATATGCTGAACAGGGAGTGCCCCGACGGCGTGCGAATTCTATCTGTAAAAAGAATCGAAGAGGCAAAGGGAAAGGCCATGGCGCTGGTCAGTGCCTCAGATAATATAGTATTCTTTGAAAATGACTGGCTTAATGCCTGCGGCATATTCAGTGAGGAAGCCCTTTCAGACTTTATTCGTAATTTTATGGATCAGAAGACTGTCATAATACATAAAACGACAAAGAAGACTGAGAGCGATGTCGATATCAGGCCGCTCATATTTGAGATGAGCACCCTTGGCAGCAGAAAGACAGCTATTCCGGGCGATGTACGCGAGAGCATCGAGAACGCAGGTTACAGCATACCGGTTTTCATGAAACTTAAGACCGGGAGCTCCGCTAACCTGAAGCCGGAGACTGTCATAAACGCGCTCTGTGAATTTGCAGGAATCGAATATGACCCGTTAGCTCTCCGGATCCTGCGCCTTGACCTTTACGTCGAGGACGGAAAACCGCTGTCGGATACGGGACGCAGCTTCTGAGGTCCGCAAAAGGTACATTTAGTATGAATGATTACATAGTGACTGAGATCGAATTCGATGAAAAAAAGTATCTTGCGGCAGCCTTCCTTGAGGACATGCGTCTTTCCATGCTGAAACTTACCGCAAGAGACGATGAATCATTGATCGGCCGCATTTACCTCGGCCACATCGATTCGTACGCGGATAATATCGGCGGGGCGTTCGTCTCATTCGGAAAAGATAAATGTTTTCTTTCCAAGTATAAGAAGGGCAGCTGTGATCCCGGCCGCATCCCGGTCCAGATCATCCGTGACGCTTCAGGGAAGAAGGTCGCAGCAGCGACCATGAAGCTTAAGCTATCCGGCCGCTATGCCGTGGTCTCAGAGGGGGACGGTAGTCTGTCTTTCTCGCGTAAGCTGCCAGGCGAACAGAAGGATCTTCTTCGCAAGTGGATGCGGGATGTCGACCGGACAGGTTACTCAGTCCTTCTTAGGACGAACTCGGCCGGTGCCGAAAAGGCGGACATCCTCCGCGAGGTCGAGGAGTTAAAAGAGCGCTGGCAGAAACTTATGCATGATATAGCATACGCGAAAGCAGGTTCGCTCCTCTACAGGCCGGATCCCTTCTATATAGAAATGCTCCGTGATCTTACCGTAAAACCTGACAGGCTGTACTCGGATATACCGCGGATCGCGGAGGAGCTTCTTTCCTGCCGCTCATACTGCCGGGATCCGGATCTTGAATATGATACTTATTACGGAAAGAAGACGCTGTCCCTTGGAGCCGTATATAATCTGACTCAGGAGGTCAGAAGGCTGACAGCAAAAAATGTGTGGCTTAGGAGCGGGGCCTATCTGGTCATTGAAAAGACCGAGGCTTTTACCTCGGTCGATGTGAATACGGGCAAGTGCGAGCGGGGCAGACATGCCTCCGAGACCTATCGGCGCATCAATCACGAGGCGGCAGAAGAGGTCATACGCCAGATCATCCTGCGAAACCTCTCAGGTATGATCCTGGTCGACTTCATAAACATGGAGAATCCCGATCATCAGGAGGAGCTGGTGAACGTCGCCAAAAAGCTTGCCCGCCGCGACCCCCTGCGCATGGAGATCATAGATCTTACTCCCCTCGGCATTATGGAGATCATCCGCCAGAAGACTGAGCGTCCGCTCTCCGAGATTCTCGGCATAACACGCACGATATCTGGCGATCCGGCAGAACAATAACGGTCATGCCCGGCTGCCAATTGGCCGCTGCGTTACAGTTCGGGCAGGTTGCTCATGCAGTTGCTGTGTCACAGTTCTGACAGGTTGACAGTGCAGTTGCTGCGTTACAGTTCGGACAGACTGCTCATGCAGTTGCTGTGTCACAGTTCTGACAAGTTGACAGTGCAGTTGCTGCGTTACAGTTCGGGCAGGTTGCTCATAAAATAACGTTATCGGCAGCAAAGCATCCATCTTCATAAGAAAAACATTGTCGGTCCGACTGAGAGATCAAAAATGCTTCAGCATTTTTAAGCTCGAGGAAAGGACCGGCGTTTTTCGATGAAGATGGTGTTTGGTGCCGAATCATAGACTCACGGGCAGCCTGTCCGAACTATGACGCAGCGAATAACTTTCGACAAATATTTTGAAATTAGTTGTTGTGTTTGGAAATGAATTATGGTAACATACGTTGGTGAACGCGCAGAGAGGCCGAAAAGTCTGCATTTGCAGCGCCGAATCTGGCGAATATGTGAAGAAGGAGGTGTGCTCCATGTATGCAGTGATCGCAACCGGCGGAAAGCAGTACAGAGTATCTGAGGGTGATGTTATCCGCGTTGAGAAGCTTGGCAAGGAAGTCGGCGAAGCAGTAACTTTTGATCAGGTTATCGCAGTCAAAGGTGATACACTTTGTGTTGGCGAAGATGTCAAGGGCGCTACAGTCGAAGGCAAAGTTATTTCCAACGGCCGCGCTAAGAAAGTCATCGTTTATCATTACAAACCGAAGTCTGGTTATCACAAGAAGAATGGTCACAGACAGGCTTACACAGCTGTTAAGATCGAAAAAATCAACGCCTGATGATTCTTATAACGATTTATAAAAATCAGGACGGCTATATTGGTTTTGAGGCGGAAGGACATGCTGAGTACAGCGAGAGCGGAACGGATATCATCTGCGCCGCAGTCTCAGTGCTCATGAC
>JAFRCB010000014.1 GCA_017404585.1 Lachnospiraceae bacterium | reverse complement strand
GGCCCTTGTACACAAGCTTATCGTGGGGCAGAAGAAGAACGGGGCGGCCTCCTGATACGAATGCGTCTATGCCGATCTCATGGCCGATTATGCACTTTTCGACAAGAAGATAGTCCTTATTTGTGACTTCCATGGCTTCCGTGTAAGCGACGGGAACTTCATCTTCCGAATCGACCCTTATGATACCCCGGCTGCCCGATTTATCGGTGACCTTGACGACGCAGGGCGGCCCGATTTTCCTGAATGCAGCGACAGCTTCTTCCGGGGAGTGGATTTTTTCAAAAGCGGCGGTGCGCACACCTGCCCCGGCAAATTCCTTTTTCATAACGGATTTGTCCGTAAGTATACGGGCAGCGTGCCCGGATATTCCGGAAAGACCGAGCGTATCGTTGACAAGACCGATGGAACCCATGGCGACATCGGTCCCGGTCGTGCAGATTCCTTTAATGTTGAGATTCCTCGCCGCGTCAAGGATTGCTTCCGAATCTGTCGTGTCGAGATAGAGCACCTCGTCAGCGACGGCGAATCCGGGATAAGGGCCCGGGTAGCTCACAACAATGGTGTGATAACCGAGTTCTTTTGCTTTCCGAATCAGGGGGACCTGATAGATTCCCGCTCCGAGTATCATGAGGTTGTTTGTCATAAACATTTCCTTTCAAAAATGAATCCGGCCCCGGCCGGATTCTGTGCTGCAGAGCCATTCATTGCTGACGTGTCTGCTCTCTGTTTATATAGTTCTCAGCCAGCCCGTGATAGCGGACAGATTCCATTCTCTCTGTGCCGTCATGTCTGCGGTGAGCAGGCATGTCGAGATTCACTGTCTCCCGGATGATATACTGTGGAGTACCGTTGATCGAAAGAATCAGCTTTCCGATATATTCTCCGAGAATACCGAGGATCAGCATGATGATGCCGCTGAAGATCAGCAGGCATGCCATGAGGGATGCCCAGCCGACAGTCATATCGGGGGTGACCAGTTTTCGGATAATGGTCACCAGAGCGGAAACGAGTCCGATCATAGAAAAAATCACACCCAGGAAGAAGGAGATGCGGAGCGGCAGTACCGTATAATTAAAGTAGGCGAGCCAGAGCCGCATGAGTTTTCTCAGCGTGTAGTGGGATGTACCGACTTCGCGCTTGTGATGCTCGACCATAACATTTCCTATATTGGATGTTGTGCGGTAGAAGAGACCGTCAACGTAAGGGTTGAAGTTCTTGTAGAGGATGACCTCATCGCGGACAGCCCTGGTGATGACCCAGAAATTGCTGGAAACGATCTCCTTGGGTCGACCGAGCAGAATGCGTGATGAGACCTCATTGAATTTGCTGGTCAGATTCTTGAAGAATCCGTTTTTCTTCTGAGCATACTGACCGTACACGAGGTCATATCCCTCAGACATCTTGTCCAGCAGCTTGAAGACCTGTGACGGGTGCGTCTGCATGTCATCATCCATCCCGAGGACGTAATCGCCGTCGGCGTAGTTGAGGGCTGCCATGAGAGCGTTGTGCTGACCGAAGTTGCGCATCAGATTGATGCCGTGCACGGTCGGATACTTTTCCGCAAGGCGTGTGATGGCACCGAAGGTGTCGTCGCGTGAATAGTCGTTCACGAGAAAGAAGTCGCAGTCGTACTCTTCGTGCTGACGGAACTCATCCATGACCATCGTGACGACTTTTTCTATTGTAGCTTCCGAGTTATAGCATGGAATAATAATAGAAACAAGCATATTTTTTTCCTCTCTTGTCATATCTAAGCAGAAGGATGCCCCATGTTCCTTTGAACGGCAGGCTTCCGTTCAGTCCCGGCGGCGGGCACTCACAGAAGCTCCAGAGCATCGTAGAAGAGCGGCGTGCCTCCCGTGTGGATAAAGAGTATGTTCTTATCTTTTATGTTGTGCTCCAGCACATAGGAGAGCATGCCGGTGAAAGCTTTTCCGGTGTAGGTAGGATCGAGACAGATACTGTCCCGCTGCCATTCCCTGCGAATGGTCTCGAGGATTTCCTCGCTGAAAATTCCGTACCCGCCGGCAAGATACTCATCCGAAAGCAGGATCTCATCCGTAAAGTGCGGCGGCAGGGGCTTCCCTTCCTCGCGGAACCACTCGGTGACCCCGTTTTTTATGATCCCGGTCCCGCGTTTTTTGTCTCTTGACACGGAAATGCCGATGATCTTTCTGTTGTCACCCCGGACCAGATGTCCACAGACGAGACCGCTCTGGGTCGCGCCGGTGCCGGAAGCGTGGAAGATGTAGTCAAAGTGGATCCCCATGGCTTCTTCCTGAGTACATATCTCGTCGTAGGCTTTGGCGTAGGCTCTGGCGGCACATCCCTCATTTCCGGTCCCGAGACGGTTTCCGTAAATATAGTATGGAATCAGGCCGCGCGAGGATGCTCTTCGGAACGCTTCGTCCACTGCGGGTGCTATTGCGTTCTTGGCGCAGTAAATGATCTCTGATCCGAGAAGATCGACAAGGACGCTGTTTCCGGTCTTTCTATGTACACCGTCCGGATCGTCGGAGCAGATCATCATGCATTGAATTCCTTCCATATAGCACGCGCTCGCAAGTACCCGGCAGAGATTTGAACGGCTGTTTCCGTACATTATGAGGCAGTTCCCGCCTTTTGCTTTCATATCCGAAAGAAACTCATGGGCAATGCGCACCTTATTTCCGCCGCACGAAAAGGGGAGCAGATCGTCTCTTATAATATAGAAATTGTTGCCGGGAACGTTCAGCTTTGTGATCGGAGTGTTTTCTAAAATAACCATAAATTTATACCTTTTGTCTTGAAAAGCAACTTTTAATAGTATACTATCAACAGTCGGACGTGGCAAGCATTCTTGCATGATGGTGCTTTGAATGGTATACTGTCTTTAACTGTCTACACATACCATAAATTAATGAGGTGAAAATATGAGAACATATGTCGTCACAGGCGGCGCCGGTTTTATCGGCTCTAATTATATTCATTATATGTTCAAAAAGTACGGTGACGAAATCCGTATTATCAATGTTGACAAACTGACATACGCGGGCAATCTCGAGAACCTTAAGGATGTAGAGGACCGCCCGAATTATACATTTGTAAAAGCGGATATCTGCGATACGGAAGTAATCAATAAGATATTTGAGGAAAATGACGTCGACCGCGTCGTCCATTTCGCGGCTGAGAGCCATGTCGATCGAAGCATTAAGGATCCGGGTGTATTTGCAAGAACGAACGTGCTCGGAACACTCACGATGCTGGCGGCAGCCAAGGCAGCATGGGAGCTTCCGGACGGCTCATTTAAGGAGGGAAAGAAATTCCTGCACGTCTCAACGGACGAGGTCTATGGTTCACTGTCGAACCCGGACGACTATTTCTATGAGACGACACCGTACGACCCGCACAGCCCGTATTCAGCCAGCAAGGCCTCTTCCGATTTCATGGTCAAGGCTTTCATGGATACCTATAAGTTCCCTGCAAATATCACCAACTGCAGCAACAACTACGGCCCCTACCAGTTCCCGGAGAAGCTGATCCCGCTGATGATCAACAACGCTCTTCACGGCAAGGCTCTCCCGGTGTACGGCGACGGAAAGAACATCCGCGACTGGCTGTACGTCGAGGATCACTGCAAGGGCATCGACCTTGTGCAGGAGAAGGGAAGACTCTTTGAGACATATAACATCGGCGGCCACAACG
>JAFRCB010000138.1 GCA_017404585.1 Lachnospiraceae bacterium | reverse complement strand
GCCAGAATGATGCGCTGCGGCAGATCCCTGGCAGCCGCCTCCTTGGCGCAGGCAATACAGTGCTGCCCGACGGAGAAGAAGGTCTTTACCTGTCCGTTTCCGCGGCAGATCAGTGAGAGAGCATGCGCGATATCCTCAATGCGGAAATCCTCCGGTCTCGGGTCTGTCGGAATCATGTGTTTTCCTGTGTATGTGGTAATATAGTCAGCCATGGGCGATCCTCGTTTCGTTATAGTAAGTTTCTTAGAATCATACACTATCTGCGGAGTGATAATCAACTGTACGCGAATGCTTTTTCTGTGCTATAATATGACTGCCTGTAAAACGGTTTGAATTGGAGTTTGATGACAGATCATCGTAGATTATAGGAGGGAAACACCATGAAATGCCCATTTTGCGGAGAGATTATTCAGGATGACGCTGTATTCTGCACAAACTGCGGAACCAGGCTGCCCAAGGCTGCCCCTGCACCGGCACCTGCTCCCGTTCCGGCACCGGCTGCCCCTGCACCCGCAGCACCGGAAGTAAAGATTTCAAATGAGGAAGACAGCGCGGTCGTGAGCCAGGTTCAGTCTTATCTGGAGGCGAGAAGACAGGAGCTGGAGAAGGCACTGCAGGAAAATGCTGATCTGAAGGCTAAGTGCGAAGCAGTTGAAAAAGAGCTGGAGACACTCAAGGCTGACAGCGCAGGCTTTACCACGCAGATCGAGGATCTGAAGGCGCAGCTGAGCGAGAAGGAGAGCGCACTGGCCACAGCACAGAGCGAGCTTGACGGTGCACAGCGCCTGATCGGAAAGCAGGAGCAGGAAAAACGAGTCCTCTCCGACAAGATCGCGGCACTGACAGCGGCAGCAGCGGCTGCACCTGTTGCGGCAGAGGAGCCGGTCAAAGCCGAGGAGCCATTGCCCGAACCTGAGCTGGTGATCGATGAGATCGAGGTTCCGGATGATGAAGCTGATACCATTGATGAGCCGACACAGCAGCAGGTCATCGGCGCCTATTCAGAAGAGACAGCACCAATCCCGGAGCCGGTTGTTCCTGAAGCACCGGCGACGAAAATATGTCCGTCTTGCGGCTCGGTGATGCCCGGAGAGAACAAGTTCTGTACATCCTGCGGTACCAAGTTGCCGTAATTGCTTTTTAAAATGATCTGTGCTCTGATACTTTCACTTGCACAGATATGGGAGTATAGCTCAGCCGGGAGAGCGTCCGCCTCACACGCGGGAGGTCACGGGTTCGAGCCCCGTTGCGCCCATCCGGAAAATGGCCATTTAGTCACGTTTTTGAACGTTGACTAAATGGCTTTTTCTTAATGCCATCGTTGTCGGCTTGGTTTTCAGAAAGTCTTTAATTAACCGTTCTGGTGAATAAAAACTCTTCACAAATAAGGTATAATGTAAAATAGAATAAAAGCTAATCCGTTCTGGTTGAAACAAATAGCTAAAGAAGAAAGGCTGGGAGCCGGTTAAGGGTGATTTCAATGCCGGTAAGGCATCATTTTTTGATGACAACATGATTCAGGATCAGAATGTCGCGGCAGTCATGGGTATCAAACGAACCGATCATCGCTGTTGATCGCAATCCCCTGTTGCACTTTAAATTTACAAATGTAAAAATAAAAAGTATTAAAGAAATACTGAATGCATATTTAGCGGCAAAAATAATAAAAAAGATAAAAATAAGAGCGAAAGTCTGTTGACATGCCAAGCGGCCCGCCATATGATGAGCCCAGAAGGGAAAAGGAGACGACCTCACATGAATGAAATCTTAAATCTTAACATCAATGAGATGCCGCAGACGCAGTTCGACTGTTCCTGTGGCTGCCGTCACAACTTCAGTGTTCATGAGATGTCTATCAGAAAGGGAGCCATTCAGGATCTTCCCGGGATGGCAGAACCTTTCAGAGACGGAAAGATCCTTGTGGTTTTTGACAGCAATACCTATCAGGCAGCCGGCAAACAGGCAGTAGAGCTTCTCAAGGGAAATGGCTTCAATGTGAAGGAGCTGCTTTTTGATACCGGTGATGACATCCTGATTCCGGACGAGAAGACGCTTGGACGCATCCTTGAGGAGCAGGACCTTGACACTTCCCTCATGGTGGCTGTCGGTTCCGGTGTCATCAATGACTCCGTCAAGTTTGTCACGTCCAGATCCGGGCTTCCCTATATCGTCGTGGCAACCGCTCCTTCTATGGACGGTTATCTATCTGACGGCGCTCCCATTTTCTCCCAGGGACATAAGATCTCACCGGTCGCTCATCTTACCTACGGTCTGATCGGCGATACAGATATTCTGGAGACTGCGCCGGACGATTTGATCCGGGCCGGTTTCGGCGATATGGTCGGTAAGATTACCGCGATAGCAGACTGGGATCTCGCCGTGAAGGCAAACGGAGACTATCGCTGTGATACATGTGTCGAATTGACAAACAGAGCCATGAAGGTCACTTTTGATTCCTGCGATCAACTGCCTGCACGTGATCCCAAAGCGCTGGGAGATCTCCTGGAAGGCCTTACGCTCACCGGTGTGGCGATGGCGCTGGTCAATATATCCAGACCGGCCTCCGGAGCAGAGCATATGCTGTCCCATTTCTGGGAGATGGATTCGGTTGAGCGCGGTGTCAATCCCAATCACCACGGTATTCAGGTGGGTGTTGCCACACCGGTCATTGCCCGCTTCTATGAGGAACTGGAAGATCTGCTTCCGGAAGGCGTAAAAGACTTTTGCCCTCCTCATGAGGAGATCGAAGCGCTTCTTCAGCGCGGGGGAGCCCCGTACAGACCGCAGCAGATCAATATCAGCAGAGAGCTTTTCCATGAGAGCCTTCTGAAAGGGTATAAGGTAAGGCCCCGTTATTCTGTTTTGCAGTTCGCAAAGGATAAGGGCGTTTTAGAGACCATTGCCGGCAAGATCACCGCAGAGCTTTACGGTGAATAAAGAAAGAGCTAAAGGAGATTATATGCTGCCGAAAGAAGAAGCGTTAAAGGGTGTCAAACTGTTTGTCCTGGATATGGACGGAACGGTCTATCTCAGCGATACTCCGATCGAAGGAGCGCTTGATTTCATCCGTGAGGTGGAGGAAGATCCCGACAGGGACTACATCTTTTTTACCAACAATGCATCCAGAGTTCCCTCTGTCTATGTGGAAAAGCTGGCCAGGATGGGGATCTGTGTGGATGAGAGGCACGTGGTCACAGCGGGTGATGTCTGCGCGGAGTACTTAAAGGTGAATTACCCCGGCGCGCGTATTTATCTGAACGGCACACCTGTGCTTGAGAAGAACTGGAAAGAGAAGGGGCTCAAGCTGGTGGAGGAAGACCCGGATGTCTGTGTCCAGAGTTTTGACACCACCCTGACTTACCAGAAGCTGGATCGCATCTGCCATTACATCCGCAACGGGGTTCCTTTTATTGCCACCCATATGGATGTCAACTGTCCCACGGACTACGGCTACATGCCGGATTGCGGCGCTATGTGCAGCCTGATCACAGCATCCACCGGAGTGAAGCCAAGGTTCCTGGGCAAACCATGGAAGGAAACGGTGGATATGATTACGGAGATCACCGGCTATAAACCGGAGGAAATAGCTTTTGTTGGCGACCGCCTCTACACAGACGTGAGAACGGGTGTCGACAATGGCTGTAAGGGTTTTCTGGTTCTCACCGGAGAAGCGGATATGCAGACAGTGGCAGAGTCCGATGTGAAACCCACCTGCATCTATGAATCACTGAATGAAATGAGAAAATACCTCTAGGAATAAATAGCACACGTATTAAGAATGAAGAGTCGGAAAAGGAGATTATCATGAAGATCGTATTCGGAAGTGACCCAAACGCAACAGAGTTCAAATTAAACCTGCTTGATTTTGTGAAAGAGCTTGGCCATGAAGTGGCTGACTTCGGCAGTGATGACCCCATCTATGCCAATGTTGCCATCAAATGCGCGCAGGCAGTTGCCTCCGGTGAATATGACAGAGCCATCATCGTATGCGGAACCGGAATCGGTGTTTCCATTGCGGCAAACAAAGTGCAGGGTGCTTATGCAGCGTGCATTCATGATGTTTATCAGGCACAGAGAGCGGCGCTCTCCAACAATGCCAACGTGATCACCATGGGCTCACAGATCATTGGCGAGAAGCTGGCAAGATGCATGGTCGAAGAATACTTGGCCAACACCTTTGATCCCAACAGCAGATCCAAGGACAAAGTGCTGAGAATCGTTGATTTCGAGAACGAGCAGATAGAGGAACTTAAGACAGCATGAAAAAAGTGGTTAATGACCTGCGCCTGATGATTAAGGCCTGCGATATGTACTACAATGAGAACCTGTCCCAGCAGGAGGTCGCTTCGGCTCTGAACATTTCCAGACCGACATTGTCAAGGCTTCTTAACGGCGCAAAGGAAGAGAAACTCATCAAGATCGAGGTGACTGACGCTGATTTTGTCAGGTACTGGGAACTCAGCGAGCGCATCAAAGAGAAGTATCATCTCAAGGATGTGCTGATCGCGGATTCCGGGATTACCGGTGAGGAGACGAAAAAGAATATCGGGCGCATCGCCGCCGCTTACCTGGGACACTTGATTAAGGACCAGGATGTGGTGGGAATATCCATGGGCAGTACCCTCCATCAGGTCGTGATGGAGATGGAAGAGTGCCGGGATAAAAAGATCACGGTTATTCCTCTTGTGGGAGGAGTAGGTCATGCCCATATCAAGATCCATGCCAACTCTCTGGCCGAGCACCTGGCCCATCTCTATAACAGTGAATTTCATCCGATGTTTGCCCCGGCTCGTGTCTACAGCCGGGTGACACGGAACGGACTGATGAAGGACATGCCCGTAACCACTATGATGACCTACGCAAACAAGATGGATATCGCCATTTTGGGTATCGGTTATCCCAATGAGTATTCCTCCATAAAAGCCACAGGGTATTTTGCTGAAAATGAGATGGAGACCTTGCTGCAAAAGGGAGTTGCCGGAGAGATCAATATGCAGTTCTACGATATCCAGGGAGAAACGGCTCCGTTTAAGGAAGATAATTATGTTATCGGGGTTGAAGCACGCAAGCTTAAGAAAATCCCTCTCACCGTCGGCATTGCCGGCGGCATGGACAAAGAGAAAGCCATTAAAGGGGCTGTTGCAGGAGGATTTGTCAACACGCTCATCACAGACTATAACTGTGCTTTGAAATTGCTGGAAGATGATGCTGATTGCTGACAAATCTGCTGAAAAGGATTAAACTGAACAGGAAAGAAATCGTATTTTAATCATATAACCCAAGATGAGGAGACAGATCATGGCAGTAGAAACCAGACCTTATGTATCATGGGAACAAATGAATGCATTTATGACTGATGTGTTTGCCGCATACGGCGTGCCGCGTGATGAAGCGGCGATCTGTGCGGACGTCTTGCTTGAGGCGGATCGACGCGGTATTGAAAGCCACGGCTGTAACCGTTTTAAACCGATCTATATTGACCGCATCAAGAACGGTACACTGCTGCCGGTGACCGATCTGGAGATTGTCAAAGAGACACCGACGACGCTGGTCATGGATGCACATGACGGTATGGGTATGGTGGCCAGCTACCGTATGATGGAAAAGCTGATCGAAAAGGCCAAAACCTACGGTATGGCCGGCGGTGCGATTCGCAATTCGACCCATTACGGTATTGCAGGTTACTGGACCTCGATGGCCAGCGATCAGGGCATGATCGGTATTACCGGTACCAATGCGCGTCCGTCGATCGCTCCGACATTCGGTGTTGAGAACATGCTGGGGACCAACCCGCTGACTTTCTCCCTGCCGACGGATGAGGAATTTCCGTTCTGCATCGACTGTGCGACATCGATCGTGCAGCGCGGTAAGATTGAGTACTATGCCCGCGAAGGGAAGAAGACCCCGATGGGTCAGGTAATCGCTGAGGACGGAACACCGATGACGGACAGCGATGCGATTCTCAAAGCGCTCGTCGATGGAACAGCGGCACTGGCGCCTCTCGGCGGGATCGGAGAGGAACTGGGCGGCTACAAGGGCTATGGCTACGCCACAGTAGTGGAGATACTCTCAGCGGCTCTGGCCGGCGGACAGTTCATGAAAGCGCTATCTGGCAAAGCGGCCAATGGCAGCCGTCAGATGTATCATCTCGGTCATTTCTTCTTTGTTGTCGATCCCGATGCATTCTGCGGATGCGAAACATTTGAGAAGATCGCCGGTGAAATCTGCCGCGCGCTGCGCGCATCGAAGAAGGCTCCCGGATGTGAACGCATATACACGGCCGGTGAGAAAGAGTATCTGGTCTGGCTGGAGCGCAAGGATAAGGGCGTTCCCGTCGGGGAAGCTGTCCAGAAAGAGATCATTACCATCCGCGATGAACTGGGTCTGGATTATCATTTTGACTTTGAAAAGTAAGGCTGTTTCAGAAGGCGGACTACCATCGTACAAATCTTGTTAAATCATTGACATTATACGGTTCTTCGGCTATACTCATGATGCGGATGATCTGACTTCGAAGGTGCGTCCTGAGAAGGGAGATACAGGCACATGGAAAAAGGAGTGAAGAGAGATGGCGGCGAATTGTCTGCCATGGCATTCCTTCACAAAAAAGAAGTGTCCTAAGGCTCATGTTCAGATCAGAACATGAGCCTTATTTTGCAGTGAGGTACTATGCTCAAAAAAGTCAATGCGCAGGGGCCACAGCGCACCGGAAAACTGAAAATCACAGAGGCGCCGTACCCGTCTCCATTTTACATGGGGCTCGAGTACAGTACGCCCGCCAGAGGGATGTGGAACATCGCCCATACAGGTCTTTTGATGCCCGAATCGCACCAGATTTTTGTCTGTGCATACGGGTGTTTGCGCGGCGTTGTGCTGACCGCCGCCGAGATGAATGCACTGGGGCGTTATTCAACACTGGCGATCCGTGAGCACGACATCATCACCGGATCGATCGAGGACCTGATGGTAAACGGTGTGGATGATGTGCTCAACAAGCTTCCCTACAGGCCGAAATGTGTGCAGATCTTTATCAGCTGTCAGCATTTCTTCCTGAGTTATGACCACAACAGTGTGTTTAAGCGCATCAGGCAGGCTCATCCGGATATTGTGTTTCTGGATTGTTATATGATTCCGGCGATGCGCAAGAGCGGCATCTCACCTGAGCAGCGGATGCGAAGACAGATGACGCGCGTCTGGCAGGAGCGCACGGGCAATGACCCGAAGCGCATCAATATCCTCGGTTCCAACCTGCGCTTGTCCGAGAGCGCGGAGCTGCGCAGGTGGCTGACGGATGCCGGCTATGAGCTTAAGAGCATACATGACTGCAAGACATTTGCGGAGTATCTGGACATGGCAAATGCCGGTCTGAATATCTACTATGAACCGGTGTGCGCGGCCGAGATGAAAGACCTTAAAAAGCGTCTGGATATGGAGAGCTTCTATTTCACAAACAGCTTCCAGTTCGACGAGATCGACGGGGCCTATCAGGCGCTGGCTGATTATCTGGGTATCCCGGCTCCTGATTTTACGGCGGAGCGCGCTGCGGCGGATGCTGCGATGAAGCGTGCAGCCCAAGTGGTCGGAGATTTGCCGGTGGCAGTGGACTTTACATTCAGCACACGCATCGTTTCATTTGCCAAAATGCTGGCGGATTACGGGTTTAACATGCAGGCGATCTGCACCGATCTGATCCAGCCGGAAGATAAGGCTGCGTTTGAGGCATTGCAGCAGACGCATCCCGATATTGATATCCTGGCGACGAACCAGCCGGAGAGCCGTTTCTTTGCCGGAGAACATGAGGCTGACGAACGCGTAGATCAGGCAGAGAGACGATATCTGGCGATCGGCCAGAAAGCGGCCTACTTCTTTGCTACAGATTATTTTGTCAATGTGGCGGAAGGCGGCGGGTTCCTCGGCTATGACGGGATCTGCCGGATCGCGGAACTGATCATCGATGCCTATGAGAACAGGAAAGAGAGAAGAGCGCTGATCCGCCAGAAGGGATTCGGCTGCGAGAGTTGCGTATGAAACAGACATTTGCTTTGACATCAACTTATTCGTCCGATGAGTTCGGGGTCTGCTCGGCGCTCTACGAGCTGGGCGGACTGGTCGTCATTCACGATGCATCCGGCTGTAATTCGACCTATACGACACACGATGAGCCGCGCTGGTATGACATGGACAGCATGATCTATATCTCGGCGCTCTCCCAGAATGAGACGATCCTAGGCAAGGATGAGAAACTGATCGAAGACGTGCTCGATGTGGCGCGTAAGTATCATCCTAAGTTTGCCGCTATCGTTGGCGCGCCTGTGCCCTACATGGTCGGTACTGATTACAAGGCGATCGCATTCCTGCTCGAAAAGGAACTGCACATACCTTGTTTCGGATTCGATTCGAACGGTATGCGCTACTACACACGCGGCGTGCGCGATGCCTTAAAGGCGGTGGCCGAGCGGCTCGTATGCGAACCTGAAGAAAAGCACGTTTTGAACGGGACTCCCAAGGTCAATATCCTGGGCGCGACCCCGCTCGATATGGGCATTACAGGGACGGTAGAGTCGCTGAAACGCTGGCTGCTTGACCACGGGATGGAGTGTCTGTCCTGCTTTGCGATGGGTGACTCTCTGGAACAAATCGCCCGGGCCGGTGAAGCGGATATCGATCTGGTTGTCTCTTACGGGGGACTGGCGGCCGCGCGGGTATTGCAGGATCGTTTCGGTATTCCGTATGTCTGCGGCCTGCCGTTTGACGGAAAACTCATGGCGGCGCAGGTCGGCGAGGCGAAAGAGTGTGCCATCATCGGCGAACAGATTTATTCGTTAAGTCTGGCGCGGGCGCTGGCAGATGAGGGTGTTACGGCCAAAGTGCT
>JAFRCB010000013.1 GCA_017404585.1 Lachnospiraceae bacterium | reverse complement strand
GAATTTGCTGCCTCTGCCGTTGACCCGAAGAAACCGGCTTAGGTCAAAGGCAGCAATCATCCCGAGAAATCAAGAATTTGCTGCCTCCGCCGTTGGCGCGAAGAAACCCGCCAAGGTCAAAGGCAGCAATCACCCCGAGAAATCAAGAATTTGCTGCCTCCGGCGTCGACGCGAAGAAAAGCGCCTCGGTCAAAGGCAGCAATCATCCCGAGAAATCAAGAATTTGCTGCCTCCGCCGTTGACCTGAAGAAAGGTGCGTCGGTCAAAGGCAGCAATCATCCCAAGAAATCAAGAATTTGCTGCCACCGGCGTCGACGCGAAGAAACTAGCCAAGGTCAAAGGCAGCAATCACTCACCGCTGCACATCTTTTCTATATGCCCGCGGCCCCATCCCGTAACTCTTCTTAAAGACATCCTTGAAATAGTTTCCGTCGGAAAAACCGCACTTTTGTGCTATATCAGTGACAGAAGCATCCGTCGAGATGAGCTCCATGGCTGCATTCTGCAGCCTTGTGAAAATCAGATACTCCTTGAGCCCAAGGCCGGTGGCCTCGCGGAACTTGCGTGTCAGGTAATTAGGCGAGAGCCCGGCCTCCGCGGCGATATCCGCAGTAGTAATCGGGTCCATGTAATGACCCGTGATGAACCGCGCTGCCTGAAGGATACTGCGGTCGGTCGTGTGGATATCGGCAGGTGCATCGTGCAGAAAATGACACACTCTGCTGCCTATGACGAGCAGCTCCTGCAGCATGATGGAGCACAGGAGAGATGAACGGTCATCGCGGATCCGCTCCTCGCGGACCATCTTCGCGAGCAGACCGTTTACTTCATCCTGATGTAATTCCGGCACCTGAAGGATGTGCATTTCCGAAAAAAAGGAGTCTCCCCCCGGCAGCAGTTCCCGAACATCTTCGCGCACATCGCTGAGCCTGAAAAAGACAGCCACCCTCTTGCAGGTGCCGAACAGATAGCGCGTATAGTGCAGAATCTGCGGCGGGATGAATATGAAATCTCCGCCGTGCAGATCATACATATTATTCTCGATGAGAAAACGGCATGCCCCACGCTCAACATAAAACAACTCATAGTAGTTGTGGCAGTGATGGGTGGGCATGATATACCCCTTCTCCCGGACGAGACTTTCGGAATAGACCCGGTCCAGATTTTTCATGGAGATTCGCGAAGCCATATCTAAAAATGCCTCCAAAAGTGTTGAAAAAACAGTATTATATCGCGATGATAGCGCTTTTATCGTAGAAAATCAAGAAAAATGCGTGTATGCTTTCTGAGGTATAACAAAAATAGGATCATCGTGTGGGATGACTGATCAGAAATGAGGAAATTCCAATCGGTACGGACATCATGCAAATGCAATACGGAGGCATTCATGGCAGAAATTAAAGCAACACTGACAAAACGAGATGAGCGATTCCTGTGGCAGAGCCTTAACGGTTCTATGTGGAAGGTCATTCTGTATGTGGGAGCTCCGCTTGCGCTGTACCAGGGAATCAACCAGCTCTTTACAATTCTGGATACCATGATGGCATCCCATATCAGCAAGGAGTCCGTCTCAGCGGTCGCCTATCTGTCGCAGCTGAACACGCTGCTCTCGGCGGTGGGAGGCGGTCTTGCCGTCGGCGCCGGAATCCAGATCAGCCGCGCGTACGGCGAGGGGAATTTTGCCCTGGTGAGGAGGCGGGTGAGCAGTCTTTATGTCATTTGCCTCTCTGCGGGACTTATGATGCTTCTTGCGATACTCCCGTTCACCGACAGTTTCCTGAGAATTGCAGGCACACCGGAAGAGCTTATCGACGTAGGCCGTCGGTACTTTATGGTCCAGCTCTTCGTGATGGTCGTTGTCTGTCTTAATAATGTGTACATTGCCGTCGAGCGGGCAAGGGGTAATTCGCGGCGGATCATGTACCTGAATTTCCTTGTAACCGCAGTCAAGCTTTCGCTTACAGCCTTTTTCGTCTACGTGCTGCAGGGAGATCTGGTCATGATTGCCGTGGGCTCGCTTGTGTCGCAGCTGATTCTGCTGGTCTGCGCAGTCAAAAACAGTCTGAGCGGTGACGGGGCATTTTGTTTTTCGAAGGATGCGGTCACGATGGACAGCGTGACGACGAAGCCTATGGTGACGCAGTCGATCCCCATTGTGGCGGAAAAAGCCCTGTTCTCCTTCGGAAAGACCGTAGTCAATTCGATGAGCACTGTGTACGGCGCGACAATGGTCGGGGCACTCGGTGTCTCCAATAATCTCGGGGGCATCACGACAAATCCCCAGAACGGTTTTCAGGAGGGCGCGGCAGCGGTCATCAGTCAGAACTTCGGAGCAAAAAGATATGAGCGTGTACTCAAAGCATTTTATGTTGTGCTGGTCGTGAATGTCGTTCTCGGAGCTCTGATATCGGGACTGGAACTGTGGCAGCTTGATTTTCTTGCCAGGTTCTTTGACAGCGGCAGCGCAGATTTTCACCGTGAGATTGTGCAGGTGTACCGCTACGAAGCGCTCGGCGCGGTGCTTCTGGGCGTGAACGCTGCGGTGCTGGCCCTCCTCTACGGACTCGGCAAGACGAAATTGACCCTGCTGCTTAATTTTGCGAGAGTGTTCATTTTCCGTATACCGGTCTTCTGGTATTTGCAGAATTATACGAACCTCGGTCCGGCAAGCACCGGAGCGGTGATGCTGATCAGTAATCTGTTATCCGGGATAGCGGCAGGGATCATTTGCATAATCGTGATTGGACGATTTAGAAAAGAGTTTATTGCGGGACAAGGGGCTTTTGTTGTGCCGTTAAGCGCACCGTGACAATTCGTCGAATATGTGGTTTTCTGCATATTTTTAGTATATGCATTTGAAAAAAGGTATAATATATTTATGTAATCAAGTCTCGCTCGCGAGACTTGGCGCGGGATTCGGGTCAGCGTTAGCTGACATCTTCGAGATGCCTGCAAATGATTGGTTGACCGGAAGAGGGCATCCGGCATTTGACCGGGAACATGTCGATCCATATTTGCGCAGAAAGGAGAACAAACATGAACGAAACATTAAAGGTACTTGAGAGCAGAAGAAGCTGCAGGAAATTTAAGCCGGACATGGTGAAGAAGGAAGAACTCGACGCCATTATAAAGGCAGGGACATTCTCTGCAACAGGTATGGGAAAGCAGAGTCCGATCATCATTGCAGTGACAAACAAGGAACTTCGCGACGCTATAGCGGAGGAGAACAGGAAGATAGGCGGATGGGCAGAAGGGTTTGACCCGTTTTATGGTGCTCCGGTCGTCCTGATCGTCCTGGCGGATAAGGCTGTACCGACATATATTTATGACGGCGCGCTGGTAATGGGAAATCTTATGAATGCTGCTGAGAGTCTCGGAGTCGGAAGCATCTGGATCCACAGGGCAAAGGAGGAATTTAACTCTGAGTTTGGGAAGTCGATCCTGAAAAAGCTTGGCATCGAAGGCGATTATGAGGGAATAGGACACTGTGCGCTCGGCTATGCTGCTGTTCCTGCAAATGCAGCTGCGCCAAGAAAAGAAAACTATGTTTACTACGCTGATTGATACATGTAAGGAGAGAATTATTCATGGATAATTTCAATTAGCCGGGAGGTCGAGGTCACCGACAGGCTTATTGAAGGTCTGCTCCTCACCATGATCCATGAAGGACCGAGGCAATGTCATTTAGATAAGGAATCCCCCTGTCCCCAAAATTAAACAATCATATTTCAGTATATAAAGTCAGAGGAAAAATTTCCTCTGATTTTTTTGCTTTTTTTCAAAAAAGCTTGACAATTGCGCCGAAAAATGCAGCCGAAGTCCAAATCCAGTCGAAATCCAATGCCGAAATTTAAAAACCTCTGAGATAAAACGCCTCCCCGCGCATTGTATATATAAAGAGACAGTGAGGAAGCGCAATGATAGCAGAGAACAGATTAAAAAACATGCAACTTTCAGACCCGTCAAGACGGCGCTCCCGCCTTCTTGCCGTCTGCCTTGCAGCCATCCTCATCACGGGATGCGGCACAGCCGGAGGTCCGGTCGGCGAGACCGGGGGCACTGAGCAGAGCGGTGAAGCCATGGCCGGCGAGACCGGGGGCACTGAGCAGAGCGGTGAAGCCGTGACCGATACCGTCCCCGCTCAAAAAACAGACCGCGACATTCTGCAGGTTCAGATCTTTAAAGTCGGCAGAGCCGATGCGATCATCCTCATGTGCGGCGGAAAAACGATGGTGATCGACTGCGGAGAGGAGGAAGACGGAGAGGAAGTCCTGAATTACCTGAAAGGACGGGGACAGGACCGCATCGATGTCCTGCTGATTACACACTATGATAAGGATCATGTGGGAGGAGCGGACACGGTCGTGGAGGGCATAACCGTTGACCGGGTGATTCTTCCTGACTACGGGGGCAGCAGCGTCGAAGTCCAGGATTTCATGGATGCCCTCGATAAGGCGCGGATCACTCCCGAGAAGGTTACGGAAGACCTGAACTTCACTCTCGGCCAGGCCGCTGTCACGGTCGAGCCTCCGTCTTCCTACGAAATACCGGAAAATATGGTGGATTATGACAACAACTTTTCCCTGATCACAACACTTGAGTTCTACGGAAAACGTTTCGTCTTCACGGGAGACATTGAGAAGAAACGGATACGCGAGTGGCTGTCTTCAGGAAGTCCGGTCAAATGCGACGTTCTTAAAGTTCCGCATCACGGCGACTACAACACAGCCCTGGAGGACCTCTTTAAAGTGCTGCAGCCATCATACGCCGTGATCTGCGATTCCAAAAAAAATCCTGCGGACGAGCTGACATTGGAGCTTCTGCACAGATATGGGGCGGACTGTCTGCAGACACAGTACGGGGACATATCGATCCTGTGCAGTGACATGGGCATCGAAATTCACCAGAGATGAAGGCCAGCCTGAGTCAATCATCCGGAATCGATGACCACCATCGCCAGGCAGCCCGCACGGGAGGTGATAACATGAGTGAAATAGTATTCAACCGCTATGAAAAAAAGTTTCTTCTGGGGCAGGAACAGTATGGACAAATGCTGCAAGCCCTGGAAAAATATATGGTAGAAGATGTGTACGGACGGTATACCATATGTAATATCTACTATGATACGGACGACGATCTTCTGATTCGCCGCTCCATGCAGAAACCTGTCTATAAGGAAAAACTCCGGATCAGGAGCTACGGCACACCGGCAGCCGATCAGACGGTCTATCTGGAGATCAAGAAAAAATACCGGGGGCTTGTGAACAAACGCCGCATTCCTCTGAAGCTTGATGAGGCATACGGATTTGCGGACAGCGGAATCGTTCCGCACGTGGAAAGTAAAGTGGAAAAGCAGATCTGCGCCGAAATAGCATTTTTCCTGGAGAGATATCATCTGAGGAGAAAATTATATCTCGCCTATGAAAGACATGCTTTTTCGGGAATAGAGGATCCTTCCTTCCGTGTGACATTTGACTCCGCGATCCGCAGCAGACGCTTCAGCCTCGGACTGGAGAACGGAAGTGCCGGGCAACGCCTGCTTCCCGACGGACTTTACCTGATGGAGGTCAAGATCGATTCGGCTGTTCCGCTCTGGTTCTCGGGGCTGCTCGATGAATTTGGGATAAGAAAAGTTTCATTTTCCAAATACGGAAACATCTACAGAAAAGAACACGGGGCTCCGCTTAAATGGCTGGCAGGAAGCTGCCTGCAGCGAATGCCCGGGAAGGAGGTCGTATGCTGACAAGTATTTTTCATGCGGGATCTTTTATGATACAGAATGTGGTCCTGGCCATGGCTTTTTCACTGGTGCTGGGAGCTTTGATCGCAGTGATCTACAGGATCTGCTGTCCGGCAGTAAGCGGGTTTACCGTCGTGCTTGCCGCGCTGCCATTCCTGGTGACATCCGTTATCATGATCGTAAACGGAAATCTCGGCACGTCGGTGGCGGTCCTGGGCGCTTTCGGACTGATCCGCTTTCGAAGCGCGCCCGGTACCGCGAGAGAAATTCTATTCATCTTCTGGTCGATGGCTGTGGGCCTTGCGACCGGGATGGGATTCCTCTCACTGGCGGTCCTTGTCACCGGAGCGGGGGCAGTGTGGATCGTCTTTCTGGAGAAATTCGGGTTTGGGAACCGTCATTCGATGGAACGGCAGCTCAGGATTACGATACCGGAGGATTTGGAGTATGCGGGGATATTTGACGATGTATTTGCCAGATATTCGAGGCGCGCACAGCTCGAAAATGTGCGGACAACAAATATGGGAACGATGTATGAACTTACCTACCGCCTCGAGATGCGGCCGGATTCCGGGAAACGGGAGAAGGAGATGCTGGATGAGCTGAGGTGCAGGAACGGAAATCTGACGATCATTTTCGGGCTGGTGCCGAGAGGCAGGAATGAGTTCTGACGGCGGCCGTTTGCAAGCGGGGAAAGGACGTGTCTGACAATGCTGATATTTGCGGCTTTATCATATGAAGATACCGGTACAGAATATAAAGCAGGCGGCCCCGGATCCCGATCTGCGGGGGCGGACAGTCTCGATGAGCTTCTTATTGTGCGGATCGGGAGAGGGGAGAGGGAGGCATTTGAAAATCTCTACGAACAGATTTCAAATGCCGTCTACGCCTATGCCTACTCCCTCCT
>JAFRCB010000001.1 GCA_017404585.1 Lachnospiraceae bacterium | reverse complement strand
GGGGTGTCATTGTCTTCTGCCGCCGTATGGACGGCCGGATGACGAGAGGCACTAAGGTGCGAATGATGGCGACGGGTGCAGAGTTTGAGGTCGTCGAGGTGGGCTACTTCTCGCCGGGGCGCTTTATACCGTGTGAGGAGCTAAGCGCGGGTGAGGTCGGATACATGACAGCCAGCATTAAAGAGATACGCGACACCCGTGTCGGTGACACGATCACTGAAGCAATGCGGCCATGCAGCGAAGCGCTGCCGGGCTACAAGGAGCCTCAGCCCATGGTCTACTGCGGTTTCTATCCTGCGGACTCAGCCAAATATCCGGACCTTCGCGACGCCCTTGAAAAGCTGCAGCTCAACGACGCTGCCCTGCAGTACGAGCCGGAGACATCCCAGGCTCTCGGCTTCGGCTTCCGCTGCGGTTTCCTCGGCCTGCTCCATCTCGACGTTGTCCAGCAGAGACTGGAGAGAGAGTATGATATGGATCTTGTCACGACTGCTCCGTCCGTTATCTATAAGGTATATAAGACAGACGGGACGATGATCGAACTCACGAATCCGTCCAATCTTCCGGCACCGTCGGAGATCGAGTACATGGAGGAACCCTACGTCAGGGCGGAAATCATGGTCACGACCGAGTATATCGGTTCCATCATGACACTGTGCCAGGAGAGAAGAGGTATCTACGAGGGTACCGAGTACATTGAGCAGACCCGTGCTGTTCTCACATACAAGATGCCTCTCAATGAGATAATCTATGATTTCTTTGACGCTCTGAAGAGCCGTTCGAGAGGCTATGCCTCATTCGACTATGAGCCGATCGGCTACGAGAGATCCGAACTGGTCAAGCTGGACATTCTCGTCAATCATGAGGCTGTGGACGCTTTGTCCTTTATAGTGTACGCTCCCAACGCGTATGAGCGCGGCTCAAAGATGTGCGAGAAACTTAAGAAAGAAATTCCGAGACAGCTCTTTGACATTCCGATCCAGGCTGCCATCGGTTCAAAGATAATTGCGCGCGAGACTGTCCGTCAGCTCCGCAAGGACGTCCTTGCCAAGTGCTACGGCGGTGATATTTCCCGTAAGAGAAAGCTGCTTGAGAAGCAGAAGGAAGGAAAGAAGAAGATGCGGACCATCGGAAGTGTCGATATTCCGAAGGACGCGTTCTTAAATGTCCTGAAGCTCAGCGAGGAATAAGTCCCGGGCGCGGCATGCTGCATGGCAGGAGACATTATTTTTATGAGAGATATGAAATTTATCCGCATCCGCGGTGCCAACGAGAATAATCTCAGAGATCTCAGCGTCGACATTCCCCGCAATGAACTGGTCGTCCTGACCGGACTTTCGGGGTCGGGCAAGAGCTCTCTGGCTTTCGATACGATCTACGCCGAGGGCCAGCGGAGATATATGGAATCGCTGTCTTCCTACGCGAGACAGTTCCTCGGTCAGATGGAAAAGCCCGATGTGGAGAGCATAGAAGGCCTGCCGCCTGCTATCTCTATCGATCAGAAGTCGACCAACAGGAATCCGCGTTCCACAGTAGGAACAGTCACGGAGATCTACGATTACCTGCGTCTGCTCTACGCCAGGATCGGTATTCCCCACTGCCCGAACTGCGGGCGCGTGATCGAAAAGCAGACGGTGGACCAGATGGTCGACAGGATCATGGAGCTGCCTGAAAAGAGCAGGATCCAGCTGCTTGCGCCGGTCGTCCGCGGAAGGAAAGGCCGCCATGAGAAAGTGTTTGAGCAGGCCAAAAAGAGCGGCTACGTCCGCGTCATGGTGGACGGAAACATGTACGATCTCTCTGAGGAGATCGCACTTGACAAGAATATCAAGCACAATATAGAAATCGTCGTCGATCGTCTTGTCGTGAAGCCGGGCATTGAAAAGCGGCTCACGGATTCGATCGAGACCGTCCTCGGACTCTCGGAAGGTCTCTGCATGGTCGATACTATGGACGGGAATGTGATAACGCTTAGCAGTGCATTTGCATGCCCTGACTGCGGGATCAGCATTGAGGAGATCGAGCCGAGAAGCTTCTCCTTCAACAATCCCTACGGTGCGTGCCCCGTGTGTGCAGGACTCGGTTACAAGATGGAGTTCGATATCGATCTGATCGTTCCGGACAAGAAACTCTCGATCAACGAGGGCGCGATCACGGCTATGGGCTGGCAGAGTGCAAATGAAAGCGGCTCCTTTACCAACGCCACTCTGGCTGCGCTCGGTCAGGAGTACGGAGTCGATCTCGACACGCCCTGGAACAAGTACCCGCCCGCTGTCAGGAAAATTCTGGTCTATGGGACGGAGGGTCATAAGGTCAAGGTCCACTATACCGGTCAGAGGGGCACCGGGGTGTACGACATTGCTTTTGAAGGTCTTATCGAGAACCTGAACCGGAGATACAGGGAGACAAGCTCTGACTGGTCTAAAGGGGAGTATGAGAAGTTCATGCAGATTTCCCCCTGCAACGCCTGCGGCGGTCAGAGACTCAAGCCGTCAGCCCTTGCTGTCACGGTCGGGAATAAGAATATCACCCAGGTGACGGACTATTCGGTCACAAAGCTTTTAAATTATTTTGAAAAACTGAAGCTGAACAAGACACAGCAGGCGATCGGTCGTCAGATATTGAAGGAAATCGTTGCCCGCGTGTCATTCCTGCGCGACGTAGGCCTTGATTATCTGACCCTGTCCAGAGCGACGGGAACTCTTTCCGGAGGCGAGGCTCAGCGCATAAGACTCGCGACTCAGATCGGCTCCGGTCTGGTCGGAGTCGCCTATATCCTGGATGAGCCGAGTATAGGTCTGCACCAACGGGATAATGACAAGCTTCTGAATACATTGAAAAATCTGAGAGATCTCGGAAATTCCCTGATCGTTGTCGAGCACGATGAGGACACTATGCGCGCGGCCGACTGTATCGTGGATATTGGCCCCGGCGCGGGAGAGCACGGCGGAAAGCTTGTCGCGATCGGCTCTGTGGATGATAGTATCGCGTGCCCCGAGTCCATCACCGGCAGATATCTGAAAGGTGAGAGTTTCATCCCTGTGCCGGCAGTCAGGCGGAAGCCGAAGGGCTGGCTCAAAGTTCGAGGCGCGTATGTGAATAATCTGAAAGGCCTCGATGCGGACATTCCGCTCGGTGTATTCACGTGTGTCACGGGTGTCTCCGGATCCGGGAAGAGCTCGCTGGTCAACGAAGTTCTCTACAAGCGGCTTGCGAGAGATCTGAACCGGGCTCACGAGATCCCTGCCAAACATAAAGAGATCTACGGCATCAAGAATCTCGATAAGGTTATCAATATTGACCAGTCACCGATCGGCCGCACCCCAAGGTCCAATCCGGCAACTTACACCGGTGTTTTTGACATGATACGTGATCTGTATGCCGGGACAACGGATGCCAAGGTCAGGGGCTACAAGAAAGGCCGCTTTTCATTTAATGTGAAGGGCGGACGCTGCGAAGCCTGCCAGGGCGACGGAATCGTGAAGATCGAGATGCATTTCCTGCCGGATGTGTATGTCCCCTGTGAAGTATGCCACGGAAAGCGCTACAACCGCGAGACGCTGGAAGTAAAATATCGGGGAAAGAGCATCTATGACGTGCTCAATATGACGGTCGAGGAAGCATTGGGATTCTTTGAGCATTTGCCGAGAATCCGGAATAAGATACAGACGCTCTACGACGTAGGCCTGTCCTATATTCGTCTCGGCCAGCCGTCTACAGAACTGTCGGGCGGTGAGGCTCAGCGGATCAAGCTGGCTACCGAGCTGTCCAAGCGCTCGACCGGCAGGACTATTTACATTCTCGATGAGCCGACGACCGGACTCCACTTTGCGGATGTCCACAAGCTGGTCGATATTCTGCAGAGATTTACTGAGGACGGCAACACGGTCGTCGTGATCGAGCACAATCTCGATGTCATAAAGACCGCCGATTATATTATCGATCTGGGTCCGGAGGGCGGAGATCGCGGCGGTACGGTCGTAGCCGGCGGCACTCCGGAGGAAGTTGCGGAGTGTGAGGGCTCCTACACAGGAGTGTATATTAAGAAGGAACTTAGAAAGGCTGCCGAAAGGAAAAGCCGGGAAGAGACCGCCGAAGGACTGAACCGGGCAGAGGTTGAATAAGGCAGCATAAGGAGGAGTATATGCCTGTCACAGATATCGGCATAGATATGGGATCATCCAACACGGTGGTCTATTCAAAAGGAAAGGGAATCGTCATCAATGAGCCGACGGTCGTCGCGTACGATAAGGATACCGACAAGATACTCGCTTTCGGTGAGGAAGCGCGCCAGCTCATTGAGCGGACTCCCGGAAACGTGGTCGCGATACGCCCGCTCAAGGCGGGTGTCATCTCTGACTATTCCGTTACAGAGAGGCTTCTCAAGCATTTCATCCAGCGGGCTCTCGGCCGCAGAGCTTTCAGGAAGCCTTATATAAGCATCTGTGTCCCGAGCGGTGTCACTGAGGTGGAAAAGAGAGCGGTCGAGGAGGCTGCTTTTCAGGCAGGCGCGCGCGACGTTACCATTGTTGCTGAGACTGTGGCTGCGGCAATCGGCGCGGGAATTGACATCACTAAACCGGTCGGCAACCTGGTCGCGGACATCGGTGCTGCCACGACGGACGTCGCGGTCATCTCGCTGGGGGCTCCGGTCATACTGAGCACAGTGCGGGTCGGCGGGGATACTTTCAGCGAAGCCATAGCGCGCTACGTGAGGAGAAATCACAGCCTGTTCATAGGCGAAGGCCTGGCAGAAGAAATCAAGATAAAAATCGGGACAGTCACGAGCCGCCCGAATTCCGAGTCCATGCAGATCACGGGCAGGAACGTCATCACGGGACTTCCGCGGACAATCTCCATAACATCGGAGGAGGTCCGGCAGGCCTGCGGTGAGGCCGCCACAGAGATCGTCGAGACAATTCACGGCGTTCTTGAGAAGACGCCCCCGGAACTCTCCGCCGACATCGTCGAGCGAGGTATCGTCCTCACCGGCGGAGGCGCGAGACTTGAGGGGTTCGAGGAGCTGATCGAGG
>JAFRCB010000012.1 GCA_017404585.1 Lachnospiraceae bacterium | reverse complement strand
TCCGGAGTATGAAGTGCTTTCGAACAGAGTTTACTATTATGACAGGGAGAAGGATGAGCTGAGACTGTTCTGATCCGGACTTTTATCGGGAAACAAAAAAGACTGCCGTACTGATGCGGCAGTCTTTGCTATGCGTCTGACAGGAGTCGAACCCGCGCACCTGGAACCGGAATCCAGTGCTCTATCCACTGAGCTACAGACGCATCTGTAAAACAGCCCGCCGAGAGGCAGGCTGCTTATGGAGATAATGAGATTCGAACTCACGGCCTTTCGGATGCGAACCGAACGCTCTCCCACTGAGCTATATCCCCATCACAGGATATATTACATCTTTCACTGTATTTAATCAAGAAAAATTTTCACGGCTCGAAGAATTCTTAAGAATTTCGGTTCAGCTCAGACAGGCTGTTCGTTACAGTGCCCCGAGATGAGCGGCTTTGTTGCAAAAGAAGACCATATATGGTAATATAGCGATGTATTATGTGTCGTTTATACAATATATGACATGAGGAGGCAAAAATTGGATAATTTCAGAGAATGGGTCTCTGACAATCTCCGCTATATCATGCTGATCTGTGCGATTGCCGTAGTCTGTATCGGTATTTTCTTCGGTGTGCGAGCAATCACGGGAAGAATGTCAGCCGGCAATTCCGGCGCGGAGAATACGGGAGCAGGCACCGCGGTGACAGGTATCCCGGCGGAAGAGATCGAATCAGGAGCCGCATTGGCCGAGTCTGCAGAGACTCTGACGGAGAACAAGATCCCTGAGATTTCAGGTCTTGTCACAACCTACTATATGGCGCTCAACAGCAAGAATGTTGAAAGCGTGAGAGCGATTTCCGACAACCTCACGGATCAGGATGTCAAGGATATTGAAAACTCAGAGACTGAGTATTCCAATATCAAGTCCTATGTCAAGCCGGGACCGGAGAAGGATGATTCGGGTTATGTGGTATACGCGTCCTATGAGTATTCCAACCCGAGTCTCTACGTCAAACATCCGGGGCTTTCCTGGCTGTATGTAAAGAGGGATGATGCGGGTGATTACAAAATCGTCGTGGACGCGGCTTCAGATGAAAAGCTGGCAGCATATGTAAATGAAATCTCAGCTGAGGATGATGTGAAGGCTCTCGTCGAAGAGATTACAGAGGCGTCAAAGAAAGCTGACGCTGATGAACAGGCGGCGGCTGAATCTGCCGGTACAGCGGAGGCCGATACCGAAGCATCTGAACCGGCGGCTTCCGAATCAGCTGCACCGGCGGCGGAGGAGACTCAGAACGAGGAGACTCAGGAAGAGGAGACTTCCGACGCGCCTGAGTCTGAGCAGGCTCCGGCTGCTTCCGAGGAGACCGCGGAGGAAAGTCAGGAAGAGGATACAGACTCCGACGATGGTCTTGGTTATAATAATGAATTCCCGGACGACGGAGCATCCGAGCATAAAGCCGTGATCGGATCTACCTGCAATCTCAGAGCTGGTGCCGGCTACAACTACAAGGTCATCACGGTGCTTGATCAGGGCACGCCTATCACCGTGATCGGAGAGGTCTCGAAGGGGTGGTACCACATCTCCTGTGAGGCGGGCGAAGGCTATATCGGAACCAGATTTGTCGACTTCGGGTGATTGCACGAAGAACAGTGAACCTGAATAATAACTGAACAATAAGGGGCTGCCGCATAAGACGGTGTTCCCGCTGCATACAGCAGGCCATCTGCAATTAACGCCTGCTTTATGCAATGGGAGCACGCCTTGATGCGGCAGCCCTTTGTTCAGTCTTCAGTTCAGCCGTTGGCAGGATTCACCGGACTCAGTTCAGTCTCCCGTAGGATATGCCGGATCTTAGTGTGTAGCCTCGGGCTGCAGCGAGCTCGCTCACCGTGACCAGACGGTAACCCCGCTCAAGCAGTGCAGGTATAAGCATCTGGGCAGCTATGTAAGACTGCTCGTAAATCTCATACATTAAAATGATGTCTCCATCCTGGACGCTGTTCATGACAGTGTCATAGGTTGTCTGAGCATTTTTGTGAGACCAGTCGAGCGTGTCAATGGACCACATGATCATGGGCAACCCAAAAGAGTTAGCCATGACCAGATCGTTGTAGCCGCCGCCGGGCGGGCGGAAGAGTGTCGGATCCGAGCCGGTCGCCGACCGTATCGCGTCGTTGGTCCTTGAGATCTCAGAGGAGATCTGCTCAGCGGTGAGGTGGGTAAGGGTCTTGTGGTCCCATGAGTGATTGCCCTGCTCCATGCCTATATCGTGCTCACGTTTTACTGCTGACGCGAAATCAGAGACCTGAGATCCGATCATAAAGAAGGTGGCTTTTACATTGTACTGCTTAAGGAGATTAAGAATCTGATCCGTGTATTCGCCGGGACCGTCGTCAAATGTCAGCGCTACCATAGGAGCGCTGTCATATTCCCTGTTCGAATCGTACTTTCCGTTTCCATCGAACCAGCACCATCTGTTATCAAGATTTTTCCAGCCGTTTGCGGCATTTCCGTCGCCGTCAAAGTAGTATCTGGCGTCGCCTGACTCGACCCATCCGGTCTGCATGACTCCCTTTGAATCGAAATAATGCATGGTCCCGTCGACCGCTACAAGACCTGTCTGCATGACCGCGTCTCCGTTCATGTAGTAGGTGCTGCCGTCGACCGTGAGGAGTCCTGTCTTTCTTGCTCCGTCATCCCCGAGATAATAGGTCTTATCGTCAAGGACAAGCCATCCGGTCTGCATTTCGCCGCTGTCATCTGCGTAGTAAGTGAGGTCGCCGTCCGTGATCCATCCGGTCTCAAGCCTGCCGTCTTCTCCGAGATGATACCGCTTGCCTCCCTGCTCCAGCCATCCGGTCTGCATTGCGCCGAAATCATCAAAATAATAACGGCTGCCGTCCTCATCAGTGTACCAGCCCGTAACAGGTGTTCCCTGCTCACCGAGGCGATAGGTAACATTATTGTCATCCGTTGCCCACATATCTGTCTGTTTTTGGCCTGTGATGTCAAAATAATAAAGCTTGTCATCCACGGAGACCCATCCGGTGGACATGTATCCGTAGCTGTTGAAGTAGTAGTCGTATCCGTCAACTGTATACCAGGTCGAGACCGGACTTTGACCTTCTTTCGGCGTGTAGTGCCAGCCGTTGATATCGACATCCCACCCGGTTCGATACCCTTCATAGATCGGGGTACGGGTCCTGTGCTTAGGTACCGGATACTTTACATTCAGGTAAGCGCAAAAAGTGAGCAGACAGATAAGGACCGGCATCATTCCGAGAAGACAGATCAGTGCCTCAAGTTTTCTTGTCTTCAATCGCAGTTCTCTGCGCTCTGCTTTATTCAATACTAACCCCCGTAATTTTCTTATATTTGAAGATGATACCACTTTTCTTCTTTAATTCAAGTCTTGAAAATGATATGATAGACCTAATCTGTGCCTTTGTATGGCAGCCTCATGGCCGAAAATGCTCAGGGTGATATGCTTTTGGGTGCGGAATGATTTGATAGAAGCGCTTTTGCGGTAGGTAAAGAATGGACCAGGATAGTATTCGATTAAACAAATATATCAGTGCCGCGGGGGTCTGCTCCCGCAGGGAGGCCGACCGACTTATTGAGAACGGCCAGGTGATGATCCAAAGGAGCGGCGAGGATAACGCCGCTGCCGCCCGGATGGGGGAGCGGGTCTGCCCGGGAGACCGCGTGTTCGTGAACGGTAAAGAGGTCGCTGCTAAAGAGCTGAAAAAGCTATACTATATGTTGAATAAGCCCAGGGGAATCATATGTACGGGTGACAGGAGGATCAGCGGCAACATAATTGACTACGCAGGTCTTACACAGTATATATCCTATGCGGGCAGGCTTGACCGGGATTCGACGGGTCTGGTACTTCTGACCAATGACGGCGAACTGAATGATATGATCATGCGGGCATCCAACTATCACGAGAAGGAATACATTGTGAAAGTGGATAAAGTCCTTACCCCGGAGTTTATCATAGCCATGCAGAACGGTATGGAGATCGTTCTTGATGATGACCGGCATCTCACAAATGAAATCGGCAGAAAGGGCAAGAGGAAGGGAACCGTGGTCAGGACCCGGCCCTGCCGTGTGAGGCGTCTTGGCAAAAAAGAATTTTCAATTATCCTGACACAGGGATTTAACAGGCAGATCAGACGAATGTGTCTCAAAAAAGGCTATTCGGTGCTTGAAATAAAAAGAATACGCATCATGAATCTTCTTCTCGGTGATCTGAAAGAGGGCGCTATGAGACCGCTTACTGATGAGGAAATCGCGGAACTCAGAAAAATGGCAGTGAAGCCGGGAACTGACCGGCAGCCTGTGACATACAGAGGCAGATGAGGTCATACTCAATGAATAAGGAAAAAGAAAAACTCAGCGAGTACAAAAATCTTACAGCTGAGATAAGAAAATATAATGAGGCTTACGAGAGCGGCGAACCGCTTATTTCCGACTATGAATACGACCGGCTCATGCTGCGCCTCAAGGCAATGGAGCGCGAGGATCCGTCTCTTGCGTCGGATGATTCGCCGACCCGGACCGTCGGCGCCAGTGTCAAGAGGACAGCCGGGGTGACGGTCAGTCACAATGTTCCGATGCTCTCCATTCAGGATGTCTTCAATAAAGCAGACGTGCTCGAGTGGGTTCACAGAGTGCGTGAGATCCATCCGGATGCCGTTTTCTGTGTGGAGCAGAAAATCGACGGTTTGTCTATGACGCTGCGCTATACGGACGGAAAACTTACATTGGCGGAGACCAGAGGCGACGGTATGATCGGAGAAGATGTCACGGTCAACGCGCGGGTCATTCCCGATGTAAGAGAAAGTATCTACACGGACGCACCTTATCTCGAGATCCGCGGTGAGGTGTACATGTCTCACGCAGACTTTGACAGGACGAATGAGGAGCAGGAACTTCAGGGGAAAAAGACATTTGCAAATCCCCGGAACTGCGCTGCAGGGACCCTTCGCCAACTGGATCCCGAGATGACAAAAAAGAGGGGGCTGTCTCTGTTTGTCTTCAACGTGCAGGACGGAAGTCCGGAGTTTATGGATAGCCATTACGCCGGCCTTCAGCTTCTCGAGAAGCTGGGTATAAAGACCGCCCCGTCAGCCCGGGTGAGGACAGATGAGGAGATCATATCCGAGATAGACAGGATCGGTGAAATGCGCGGAGAACTGGCTTACGATATAGACGGTGCGGTCGTCAAGATCGACCAGATCGCCTACAGGAACGATTTCCCTGCGGGCGTGAAATACAGTGCAGGTCACATAGCTTACAAGTATCCGCCTGAGGAGAAGGAAACAGTCATTACCGACATTGAAATTTCGATAGGCATGACCGGGCGTGTGAATCCGACAGCTGTGTTCGAGCCGATCAGGCTCTGCGGCACGACAGTCCAGAGGGCGACCCTTCACAACCAGGATTTCATAAATAATCTTCACATCGGCATAGGCGACACTGTCGTTGTCTATAAGTCGGGAGAGATCATCCCGAAGATAAAGAGATCCGTCCCCGAGAAAAGGCCTCATGGCGTTTCCGATTTCCGTCTCCCGGATGTGTGTCCTGTCTGCGGCGGTCCGATTGTGCAGGAAGAGGGTATGTCTGATAAGAAATGCATTAACCCTGACTGCCCTGCCCAGCTCGAACGTCATCTCATCAATTTTGTCGGCCGCAGTGCGATGGATATCAAGGGCTTCGGCGAGGAAAATGTTCTGACACTTGTCAGGGAAAAACTGCTTGCAAGTATAGCCGATATTTATACACTGAAAGATCACCGGCAGGAGATGCTGGATAAAAAGCTGATCGGACTTGAAAAGAGCACGGATAAGCTCCTTTCTGCTATCGAGAACTCTAAGAAAAATGAACCCTGGAGACTCCTTGCGGGTCTCGCCATTGAAAATGTCGGCAGCGCATCCGCAAGGACGATCATGCGG
>JAFRCB010000137.1 GCA_017404585.1 Lachnospiraceae bacterium | reverse complement strand
TCCTTGCGACAATGGCCGGTCTGTCCGCTTACGCGGCAGCAGGAAGCGCGGATGCACTTATCAAAAAGCTTAAAGAGGAGGAGATGGACGATCTCTTCAACAGTGTTGAGATGCCGCTGGTCAGCGTGCTTGCTTCGATGGAGTGCGAGGGCATACTTGTAAGCCGGGAGGAACTTAGGAAGTACGGAGACCGTCTCAATGAGCGCATTGAAGAACTTACAAAGGAAATATACGAAGCGGCCGGCGAGGAATTCAATATCAACAGTCCCAAGCAGCTGGGAGTGATACTATTTGAAAAAATGAAGCTGAAGGGCGGAAAGAAAACAAAGACCGGCTATTCAACCGCGGCCGATGTCCTCGAAAAACTTGCGCCGGACGCAAAGATTGTTGCAAATATCCTCGAGTATCGCACTTACAGCAAGCTCAAATCCACTTACGCGGACGGACTCCAGAACTGCATCGAAGAGGATGGACGAATTCGGACGACGTTCAATCAGACCATCACGGCGACGGGCCGACTGTCAAGCACAGATCCGAATCTGCAGAATATTCCAATGAGAGAAGATCTGGGACGCAGGATCCGAAAGTGCTTCTATCCGAAAGAGGGATGCGTGTTTGTCGATGCCGATTATTCGCAGATCGAGCTGCGCGTGCTTGCCCACATGTCCGGCGACGAAAAGCTGATCGAGGCATACCGTGAGGCAAAGGATATTCACGCGGCTACGGCATCACAGGTATTCCATGTCCCCTATGACGAGGTGACCGATCAGCAGAGAAGAAATGCCAAAGCCGTCAATTTCGGTATAGTGTACGGGCAGAGCAGTTTCGGCCTTTCCCAGGGTCTTTCGATTTCAAGAAAAGAAGCCCAGGATTACATAAACGACTATTTTAAGACCTATCCGAAGATCAAGGCCTTCCTTGACGGACTGGTCACGAGCGCAAAGGAGAAGGGTTATGCGGTCTCCGTATTCGGCCGCAGACGTCCGGTACCCGAGCTCAAAGCATCCAATTTCATGCAGAGGTCATTCGGAGAGCGCGTCGCCATGAATAGCCCGATTCAGGGGACAGCCGCGGATATAATGAAAATTGCAATGAACAGGGTCTATTCAAGGCTGGTTCGTGAAGAGTTGAAATCCAGACTGATTCTGCAGATCCATGATGAGCTTCTGATTGAAGCCCCCATCGAGGAAGCGGAATACGCGAAAGAGATCCTTGAGGAGGAGATGAAGGCGGCTGCTAACCTGTCTGTTGCCCTCGAGACGGATTGTCATATAGGAACAGACTGGTACGAAGCAAAATAATGTGATACAATATTTATTTGACTGATGGGAGTGAATATGATAATTATCGGTGTTACCGGAGGTATGGGTGCCGGAAAGAGCCGTGTGCTTGCCCACCTTGAAGAAAAATGGAACGCGCGCACGATACGTCTGGACGATATCAGCAGAGAACTGCTGGCCAGGAACGGTCTCTGTTACGAGGAGACAATTCGTATCTTCGGTGAAAGAATCGTGAAGCTTGACGGGAATCTGGATCGGGCTCTGATCGCCAAAATGATATTTGAAGATTCACAGCTGAGAGACAGGCTTAATAATCTTGTCCACCCGGCAGTCAAAGCGCAGGTGCGTTGGATCGCCGAAGAGATGAGGCAGCTTGATGCCGGGATTCTTGTTGTTGAGGCAGCTCTCCTTATCGAGGGCGGATACAGAGAAATCTGCGACGAATTATGGTATATTTACGCGGACGAGGATATACGGCGTGAGCGGCTGAGGGAAAGCCGGGGCTATACAGATGAGCGGATCAATGGGACATTTGCCACACAGCTCACGGATGAAGTGTTCAGATCACGTGTCGATTTTGTGGTCGATAACAGCGGCTCTTTTGAGGACACGGCGAGGGCGATAGACAGTCACCTGAAAGAAATATTAGCAAATGAACGGAGCTTTACATGAAGTTTTGCAGCATATCGAGCGGGAGCAGCGGAAACTGCATCTTTGCAGGCACATCCGGAACATCGGTACTTGTAGATGTAGGCATTTCCGGAATAAGGGTCGAGCGCGGCCTAAACGAAATTGATATGACGACCAGAGATGTTGAAGCGATCCTGGTGACCCATGAGCATGCCGATCACATTAAGGGACTCGGGGTTCTGGCCCGCAGATACGGAATTCCCATCTATTCGACTGAAGGTACGATCAGGGCAATAAAGGACAATACATCCGTAGGTAAAATTCCGGAAGGGCTTATACATGTCATTCATGCGGATCAGGAATTTATGGTCGGGGATATAACTGTCAGACCGTTTGAGATATCACATGACGCTGCCGAACCTGTAGGCTTCAGAATGGAGCACGAGGGAAAGAGCGCCGCTGTCGCAACGGATCTTGGCTGTTATGACGATTACACGGTCAGATATCTGACGGGTCTCGATGTTCTTCTTCTGGAATCGAACCATGATGTCCACATGTTGGAAGTCGGAAGATACCCGTATTATCTGAAGAGACGAATTCTGAGTGAACACGGGCATCTGTCCAACGAGACTGCGGGACAACTCCTCGGCACTCTCCTTCACGATAATGTGAAGCATGTATTCCTCGGACATCTGTCACAGGAAAACAATTATGAAGCGCTGGCTTACGAAACTGTCTGCCAGGAAGTGACAATGGGAGACAATCCCTATTCGTCAGGGGATTTTAATATTACAATAGCGCATCGTGACCGGATATCTGAGTCGGTCATCTGGTAAGAAAGGGTAATACTCATGCAGAAGACAATTATTACAGTTGTTGGTAAAGACACTGTCGGAATAATCGCCAAGGTATGCACATATCTGGCAGGCAATAATATAAATATTCTTGATATCTCTCAGACGATCGTCGACGGTTTTTTTAACATGATGATGATAACAGACACAGAAGAATGTTCAAAAGATCTGGCGGAACTTCGCCATGAGCTGCATCAGGTAGGTCAGGAAATTGGTGTCAATATCCATATTCAGCATGAAGAAATCTTTGAGATGATGCACAGAATCTGAGACTGCTGTGTGATCCGGAGCCGAACGACGATAAAAGTCCGACTGCCACGGAGATCTGATTGTAAGTATAGAGAGTATAGAGAGAATATATGATAACCAGACTTGAAGTTGATGAGACTAATAAAATGATACGGCAGGAGAATCTGGATGTCCGAACGATTACACTGGGCATTTCTCTTCTCGACTGCATAAGCGATGACCTTGAGAAACTCAAGGAAAATATCAGAAACAAAATCTGCACAAAAGCCGCCGGACTGGTTCAGACAGGCAGGGAAATTGAAGGACTCTACGGCATTCCGATCGTCAACAAACGAATTTCGGTAACGCCGATCGCTCTTGTCGGAGGTGCGGCATGCAGGACTCCCGACGATTTTGCGGAGATTGCCGGGGTACTTGATGAGTGCGCAAAAACTGTCGGTGTAAACTTTATCGGAGGGTACACCGCACTGGTTTCGAAATCGATGACGCGTGCGGATGAATTGCTGATAAGGTCGATCCCGAAGG
>JAFRCB010000136.1 GCA_017404585.1 Lachnospiraceae bacterium | reverse complement strand
GGTCATTCGCCCGGCGGATTTTTCGCCGAAGTGCCTGTTATAGAAAAAACCGACAAGCTTTCGGTCAGAACTTGCCGGCCCCGTTGCCTGATTTGTCAATAATTCCCTAATTCGATAGGAATTGCAACCACTTTAACCATCTTTTACTTTAAAGCGTTAAATTCATGACTCCTGCTCGGACAGACTGCCCATGAATTCCAGGGTCCGGCGCAAACATCATCTTCATCGAAAAGCAGCCCGTCTGAACCGATATAAAAAAGACCGGCCAAAGTGACCGGTCCAATAGACATACTCATTATTCAGAAGAAGAAAAATCCCCCTCGGCCGCCCATGCAGCAGTTGCAGAGCATGTTGGCAAGGCACAGATAATAGCACCACTGCTGCTGGCTTACATTATTCATGCCGCCGAAGCCGTAAAAGCGGTTCTGATTCTGATACCACGTACCGCTGTTGGTCATCTGGTTGACCAGCATCGCGTACATCTGGTTATCCGGTTCCATATCTGCCGCCCGCTTTGCGTAATCGAGAGCAGTGACATTGTTGCCCACACCGCGGCTTGCGATAGCCGCGTAATAATACCAGCGGGCCCTTCTGTTGATTTCTGGTACGCTGTTCAGGGCGTTCAGAGCCTCCCGGAAGTATCCGTTATTTATATAATTGCGGGCCGCGCGTTCCTCGTTGGTCTCCGCGCTCTCCTGCGCTCTCTGCTGGTCGGAATACTGCTGCCACTGATTGAAATACTCGTTGAAGGCTCCCGCACCGCCGTAATTTGCATAACTCTGGTAGCCGGGTCCTGCGCTCTGCTGATAGCTCTGGCCCTGAGGCTGTCCGTATCCGCTCGTCCCGCGCTCTCGCGCGTCGAGGATCTGGCGATAAGATTCCTGGACCTCTTTGAATCTGGCTTCAGCGTACTCCGTGTTATCCGGATTCTGATCCGGATGCCATTTTTTACTCTTTTCTCTGTATGCTTTTTTGAGCTCGGTATCTGTACAGCCGGGATCAACGCCCAGCACCTTGTATGGATCAGCTATCATTTCTGTTCCTCACTTTTCTTTTCGCGCTTTTCCCTGACTTCCTCGTATTTCTGCCAGACACCCGAATAAATAATGTTCCGGAGAATATCGACGTCCTGGACGATCGGCAGGCGTTCAAATGACTTCGCACACTCAGAAATCATCATCATGAGAGTGTTCTCGACAAGAGCATCGAAGTCCTTTCTGTCCTTGCTCGGCTGCCATGGATTGTAAGCACCCTTCTTCAGGTCCTTCTCCAGATCCTCAAACGCGTCGAGCAAATAAATGAACTTGCCCAGATAAAATCCCAGCTTCCGCAGCTCATCCGACCACACACTCTCCTCGTAGACGAGCAGCTCCGCCAGCATATTACCCGTGAATCCCGCCACCTTATCCAGATTATACTCGCGTCTCTCCTCCGTCTGAGCGAGACTCCTCACAGATTCCTCGAAGACTTTCGCCTGACGGGGGTATGCATTTGCAGCTCTCTCGAATTTTTTCTTCTCTTTTCTGACAAAGGCTCTGCCGATAAGACTTCCGTCATCGTTCACGTCGTCCAACATCTTGTAGTAAGTCAGGAGGAGCGTCATGTCCGCGCAATAGTCCGTGATTTCATTAAACAGCATATCCTGCTTTCTGACCGGATGGACCATGCAGCGATGCCTCTCACTCTTCAGCGGCAGCTCCATATAAGCGTTGAGAAGTATGTCAACGAACGTCATATCATATGTCAGTTCAAGCTTCCCCGATATGCCGTATTTCTTTTCGAGCACCCTGCAGAGACCGCAGTAATAGCTGCGATAGCGGTTGTAGTCTTTGAGCTTCAGTTCGTCCTGATTGACCATTACATATCCGAACATGCTGTACCTCCGGCAGTTGTCATAGAAACATTATTCTCTGTCAAGATCGCATCGGCGTTCTTACCGCGCCGCGCAAAGTGCGAAGCACCTTCATAAAACAAATGAGGCACGACTTGAATGGCGCTTCTCCCGCCCGTTATTCAAGCCCTGCCTGATTTTGCCTGTGTATGCCTGTGCAGCTTTGTTCAGGTCCTGCCCGTGAACTGTCTGCCGCACTTTCTGCAGGTGATTTTGATTTGTCCCTTGCCTCTCGGTACACGAAGCTGCTGTCCGCACTCGGGGCACTTGAAATACTTGTATTCCTTGCGTTCGGACTGCTGCTTCTTCTTGATCCGGAAGAATTTCCTGATTGCCGCAGTCTTCTCAAGGTACCAGCGGTTCTCGGCGGAACGCTTCGCATAATTCCTTGACAGGATCCGGAACCATGTATAAATGAAAATGACCCATGTAAGGAGGTTAAGGATTGTTCCGACGATCCCGCCCCTGAAGAACATTGAGATGACAATGATCACGAGCAGGGCATAGACGAGGAACATGCCGAATGAATCAGTGCCGTAGCGCCCGATCATAAAATTCCTGAACCGGTCACCGAGCCTACGAAAGAAATTACCCATATAAAAAACTCCATTTCATCAGAAAATGACGGGCTTTCGCCCATATAAAGCAATGATAATACGTAAAAATCGCATTGGCAAGAAATAGAGTCGGATTTATAAAACTTTAATAAAGGATTTTATAAAGTTGAAAATTTATAAAAAAAGTGCTTGCATTTTACTCTGCACTCGCATATAATAACACTTGCGTCAAGGAAAGACGCAAAACTTAAATGCGCTTCTAGCTCAGTTGGTAGAGCACCTGACTCTTAATCAGGGTGTCCGGGGTTCGAGTCCCCGGAGGCGCAGGATCAAACGGAAAGCCGAAGGGTTTTCCGTTTTTTTTTACAAAATAAGAAAGCCATGAAAGATGATTTCCACCTTTCATGGCTCCGATTACTTATCGCACAAAACTTCTTCAGCCGATGACTTTCTGGATGAGTTCCTGGAACTGCTTCGGTGCCATGCCGCCAACCGCATTGTGAACGACCTCACCGTTCTTGAAAAACAGGAAATTCGGAATGGACATGACCCTGTAAGCCATGATCGCGTCGCCGTCCTCATCTACATTGAGCTTGCAGAAGTTCATCTTGCCGTCAAAGACCTCAGCCATCTTGTCAACTACCGGGCTCATCATCTTGCACGGGCCGCACCAGTCAGCGTAGCAGTCCAGAAGGACCGGGAGTTCAGATTTAAGGACTTCATTCTCAAATGTATCAGATGTAACTTTTACTACCATACTATACCTCCTTTTTACACCATCCGGAAGAACGCGTCCGTATCCTTTGCGGCATTCCTCCCGGCTTTGATAGTCAACATTTGTGATACATTCACTATAACACAAAGCTATCGTTTTGGCAATTATATTTTGTCACATTTAATTTTATTCTTCCATTCTTCCGGAACTCAATCTTCCCTCTTCCGCAAAGATACTTTCATATCCGGCAGACTCTGTCTATTGCCCCGCCAAAGGCTTCCTGTACACCGCTATGAGTTTATTGATCTTATTTCCGAGCAGTGAGAATTTCCTCTCATACTCAGTCATGATATTGCCCTCTCCCATTACGATATCATTGTGCAGATCATAGGTCACGGCACGCAGTTCCCAGTTCGGCGCTTCATTGAACTCCTCCACAGAGAAGTCGAACAGGGCACGGTTGTCCGTCTTGAATTCCAGCACTCCTCCGTCAATCAGGAACTTCTCATACAGGGCAAGGAACTCGTGAGAGGTCAGCCGCCTTTTGGAGTGTCTGGCTTTTGGCCAGGGGTCGGAGAAATTGAGATAGATGCCTGCTACTTCGTTCTCGGCAAATACCTCCGGGAGCCCCCTCGCGTCCCTACGCAGAAAATGCAGATTCTGCGGAGGAGTGAATTCCGCGTCGTCTTCGACGTCCTGCAGGTCGGAGGAAGCCTTCTCCCGCTCCATTGCCTCAATAGACCTCGAGGCAGGGTCCATTGCCGCCCTTCCCTCCATCTTCTGGCAGGCTCTCATAAGCACGCTCTCGTACATCTCGACGCCGATATATTCATTTTCAGGGTGCCTTGCGGCGAGCTCCATCAGGAATCGGCCTTTGCCGGTCCCGATTTCGACATACAGCGGACCTCCTGAAAAGGTCTTCCACATCCCTTTCCGCTCCGCCGGGTTCTTAATTACGTAGGGGCTTTGTGCCACTATTTCTTTCGCTTCCGGTATATTTCTTAATCTCATGCCGCCATTATACACCACTTGCGAACAATTGTCAGGGCATATCTTCCAACATAAAGAGGCTGCCGCATTGCGACAGCCCCTCCGGTCTCATTTTCTGTATTCATCGTATACTTACGACACGAGAATTCTGTGTCAGAGATTAATCCTCGTAGCCGTTCGGATTATGGCTCTGCCAGTTCCATGCATCGTTGCACATATCCTCAAGATTCTTCTCTGCGACCCAGCCCAGTACTTCGCGGGCTTTTGTCGGATCCGAATAGCAGGTGGCGACATCGCCCGGCCTTCTCGGATCAATGACGTACGGAAGATCCTTGCCGCAGGCCTTGGAGAAAGCTTTGATAATATCGAGTACGCTGTAGCCGTTGCCTGTGCCGAGATTGAAGATCTGGACACCCGGAAGAGTCTCCATGCCTTTTATCGCGGCGACATGGCCTTTAGCCAGATCAACTACATGGATGTAATCGCGGACGCCCGTGCCGTCCGGCGTGTCATAGTCATTGCCGAAGACATGCACTTTTTCAAGCTTTCCTGTCGCGACCTGGGCTACATACGGAAGCAGGTTGTTCGGGATACCCGTCGGGTCCTCGCCGATACGGCCGCTGGCATGAGCGCCGATCGGGTTGAAGTAGCGGAGCAGCATGACCTGCCACTCATTGTCGCTTCTCCAGATATCTGTCAGAATGCGCTCCTGCATGGCCTTTGTCTCGCCGTACGGGTTCGTGCGCTCGCCCATCGGGCACTCCTCGGTGATCGGAATAAATGCCGGATCGCCGTAGACTGTTGCGGAGGAGGAGAAGACGATTTTCTTTACGCCGTGATTTCTCATTACGTCGCAGAGAACGAGTGTGGACTCGATATTGTTGTGATAGTATTCAATCGGCTTTCTCGTGGACTCACCGACTGCCTTGTAGCCCGCAAAATGGATTACCGCGTCGATATTCTCATGATCGAACAGCTCGTTCATCGCCGGCTTGTCCGTCACGTCGACCTCGTAGAATATCGGACGTTTTCCGGCCAGTTCCTCGATACGGTCAACGACAAGTGCCTTTGAGTTATACAGGTTGTCCGCAATGACGACGTCATAGCCCGCGTTAATAAGCTCAATACATGTGTGGCTTCCGATAAAGCCCGTTCCGCCTGTAACAAGAATTTTCATGTGTAGTCCTCCATTTATATCTCAGTGTGAGATGCCCCCGCCCCGACATGCGGTGGGCTGTACATCTGTCTTTGCGGCTCTGCCGCATTATGTCTGTCAATCTCGAATTTACAGTGTGCCCAGGAACTTCAGGAATGCCGCATGGCCCTCCTCATTCCACTTATAGACACCGGCGTCCTCAAGGACTCCTGTAAATACATGACCGATCTCCGTGCGGATGATCTCTGTCACATTCCCGGCATTGATATCACTGTACTTCGGAAGAATCGTCTCCCTGACCCAGTCCGCATGCTTGGCCAGTACTTCGTCCGCCGCGACACAGGATGCGATATCCTCATCAGAGACGCCTTCCGCCCTCTTCTCAGCCAGAAGGGTTCCGAGCACGCTCATCTCAGCCTTCAGGCGGGACGGAAGTACCGCAAGGCCCATAACTTCGATGAGGCCGATGTTCTCTTTCTTTATGTGGTGGTACTCCGGTCTCGGATGGTAGACGCCGAGCGGCCGGTCTTCCGTCGTAATGTTGTTTCTCAGCGTAAGGTCAAGTTCGTACTTGCCGTCAGCGATTCGGGCGATCGGTGTGATCGTATTGTGGGGAACACCGTCCGTGTATGCGTAAATGTACGCATTCTCGTCCGTGTATTCTCTCCACGCCGCAAGCACGTGATCGGCGAGCTCCACAAGTCTTTCGATCTTCTCTCCGCGAATGCGGAAAACGGAAAGCGGCCACTTGACGATACCGCTCTCAATATCCTCAAATCCCGGCACTGTGAACGGAATCTCTATGCCTGCTTTGGCCATTGCAAATGTATAATGGCCGCCCTGGAAATGATCATGAGCCAGGATCGATCCGCCGACGATCGGCAGGTCCGCGTTGGAACCCAGGAAATAATGCGGGAACTGACGCACGAAATCGAACAGTTTGCAGAAAGCCGCATGGTTGATCGCCATCGGCGTATGCTCGAAGTTGAAGGCGATGCAGTGCTCATTGTAATAGCCGTACGGACTGTACTGCAGTCCCCATTTCGTATCGTTGATCGTGATGGGGATGATGCGGTGATTTTCTCTGGCAGGATGCGTCAGTGTTCCGGCATAGCCTTCATTCTGCGCGCAGAGCAGGCATTTCGGATAATTTGAGGACTTCGCCTTTCCGGCAGCGGCGATGGCTTTGGGATCCTTCTCCGGCTTGGCAAGATTAATCGTGATGTCTATGTCACCGTACTCGGTGGGCACTTTCCAGCGAAGGTCTTTCTTGGCCCTGTAGCGGCGGATATAATCTGTATCCTGACTGAACTTGTAGAACCAGTCCGTGGCCTCCTTCGGTGATTTCTCATACAAACTCCAGAATGTCTGCTGCACCTGAGCAGGGCGCGGGGTCAGGCAGTTCATGAGTCTCGTGTCAAAAAGGTCCCTCGACGCTATGCCATCCTCGATTATGCCGCGGGCAACTGCCTCGTCAAGGAGTTCTGCCAGAGTGCTTTCAAGGTCAACATTTTCAAATGTCTCCTCCGTCTCCTCATAGTATTCCTCATGGAAACAGTCGAGGAGGAGGGTGGTTGCGTAATAGACTTCATTTGCCGGAAGAAGACCGGACTCCAGACCGTACGTGATAAGTTTTTTAATTGATGTGCTGAGCATATGACTGCCTTCCTTCTCTTTGATCATGCGGACATCTGCCGCGTGAATAACAGCCGGCCCGGCCGGCTGCGCCTTTGGACCTATGGCAGATGCGGACTGATTCCGACATGCCATATTAATTCTGTCTATGTATATAATATAATAAAGGCAGTATCTCTACCACCTTCAAATCGTGCAACTTTATGGCAAAATCGCTCGCGCTCCCTCAGCCGGCCACGCTCCGTAAAAATCAACGGACAGTCCGGTCTTTTTCTTGTACTCCCGACTGATAGTTTCCATAAATGAGGGGATGGCGGATTCTTTGACTATGTTGACGGTCGAGCCGCCGAGACCGCTGCCGATCATGCGGCTTCCGATGACCCCGTCAATGCCCATGGCTGTATCGACCAGATAATCAATCTCCTCACAGGTCACCTCATAGTCGTCGCGCAGCGAGAGATGGGACGCGTACATGTACTGACCGAATTTCGCGATATTGTGAGCGCGAAGGGCAGAGACAGCCTGTATGGTCCTCTGGTTCTCGTAGACAACATGCCTCGTGCGCTTTACGAGCAGGTCATCCATCAGGATATCCTTGAATGTCTCGAACCTGTCTATCGAGAGATCGCACAGGTAATTGATATGGACGTTCTGCTTAAGTCTCTTCAAAGCTCTCGCGCACTCCGCTCTTCTTGCAGCATGCATGTTCCGATCCGGGACATGCTCGATCTGACTGTAGACAATGACCAGCTTGGCGTCACCCAGCTTGAACGGCGGATACTCATAGCGCATAGTCTTCGCGTCAAAATAGATTGCGCGGTCCTCTATGCCCATCATACACGCAAAATGATCCATGATGCCGCTGTAGTAACCTATATAATCACTCTCGGCGATCTGGCCCATCTTGGCGATGTCCACATTGGTGACATCTTCAAGCCCATACATGTCGCGGAGCATGACACCGCCAAGCGACTCGAGGGCCGCGGAGGAAGCAAGCGCAGCCCCGAACGGAATATCTCCGCCGACCACCAGGTCAAAGCCGCAGTCAATAGGATGTCCGTTTTCCCTGAACACCCAGATCATTGCCTTTATATATGAGCCCCAGTTCTCACGGACAAGGGGTTTCAGATCATAGATCGTGTCCTCCACGATCCCCTGATCATCAAAATTGATTGAAAACATGCGGATCTTATGATCCTCACGAAGCCTGATCGCGCCGTAGATTCCAAGAGTAATGGCGCAGGGGAAACAATGTCCTCCGTTGTAATCCGTGTGCTGTCCGATCAGAGATAGACGCGCGGGGGCAAAGAACGTGCCGATATCCCCTTCGCTGCCGAAGAGGTCATAAAATACATCCAAAACTTCTGCTAGTGTCATCTGATTATTCCTCGCAATTGTACTACAAATGTTATTTTATTCTTAGAATAAATCATTTGCAATGTACACAATGACGAAAAAACAGTCAATAATTTCGACAATTAGCTTACCGCGGCGTGTCGGGCATGTCCGGGGAACGTACACGATACGGTCAATTACTCTGATGGCCTGCCTGCAGATCGAGAATGACGGAAGTTCACATAAAGTCTTGTACAGCCCAAATCTCAAAAAATATAAATTTCGGCACTTTGCCGAATTTCTGCCCGTGATTTCAGCGCGCTAAAGTTGACATTGAAATTATAAGCATACGGCTTATCCACAGAAAAATTATCCACAAATCCATGAAATACCGAGTTAATCACAAAATTATCCACATTATCCACCGTTTTGTGGTGATTTCTTACGTCAACCACACTTTGTCAAGCAGAACATTTATTTTGTGGATTTTTCCAAGTGACATAATGAGTTACCCGGAATACCGCACATTACGTCAACACTTTGGATTTTTTTCCGCCGGCACAAAAAAAGAGCTGCCGGAAAGGCAGCCCTGATGTGCTCATATTTTCTTTGTATCATCTTTTAAGAGGTCTTCCATTCCCGTCCGTTCCGATACTGCCCGTAAGCAGAAGGATAAATTCCACGAATGCCCAGATCCCCACTGCAATGCCGGATAATCCGAGAGTAAAGATGGTCATAAGACCCATGGCAAGCTGTATAACAGCCTTCCTTGTGTATCCCAGATAGAAGTTGTGGGCTCCGAAAGCCCCCAGGAAGAAGGCGAGGAGTGCCGCCGCAATGTAACTCTTATCACTGTACTGTGTCCCATAGGCATCATACATATTCGGCGCCTGCTTCTGTCCGTAACCGTACTGGGGCTGATTGTAGAACGGCTGGTCTGTGTACTGCGGTGCCTGCACCGGCTGACCGCTCGCGTTCTGTTCACGGAACTTGCTGCTGTCTACATGGTCTCTCCAGTCTGTCGATGTCTTCTTATACTCTTCAGCCTTTGACGGGCGGTCGAGCTCTGCCTGGGCTGCCCGGATGGTATCGTCACTGTAACCGTAGTCCGGGACATTCTGCTTCGTCTGCTCCCCCGTCTTTGCCGCTGCGGCCGGACCTTCCTCGGGAAGATATGCAAATGCCATGCCGCTCTGCTCCAGCTCTTTTTTATACTGGTTCTGAATTTTTATATTGACCGCCGCTCCGCATTCCGGGCAGAATTTTCCCCCGCCTGTGAGGAGCGCACCGCAATTTTCACAATACATATGTTACCTCCGTGCTTATAAACATGTGACTTATTACTCCCGATAAAGACCTCTTTTACCGGGGTTTAGATAACCACATACATATTATCATAAAAAAGCGGCAAGTCAGTCAGTTTTCAGCATTTTTCATCAGTCCTTACTGAAAAATTCATTTTTCTTTAACGCGTTCCGGTCCACAGGCAAAAGTGTTTTTATAAAATTATATTTTATAAAATATTTGTCTTTAATCTCAGGGGCTTTCATGTTAGAATACTGGAAAAGAAGCATCACTCGAAATCGGCTTACTGCCGCAAAGCGGTTCAAATCTGAAAATGACAGGATATGAAATAAAGGAGGTACACATGTACGATTTAATTATCATCGGATCCGGCCCCGCCGGTCTTTCCGCAGCCATCTATGCGACCCGCGCAAAACTTGACTTCATCATCATTGAGCAGAACTTCATGGGCGGCGGTCAGGTCGTCAATACATATGAAATCGACAACTATCCGGGTCTCCCGGGCATCAGCGGTCCGGATCTTTCCATGAAAATGCAGGAGCATGCGCAGAACCTCGGCGCTGAGTTCGTGACAGAGACCGTCACAGAGCTCGACCTTGACGGTGACGTAAAGAAAGTCACCACGGATATGGGGACATACGAAGCCCGGACAGTCATTCTCGCGATGGGCGCTGAGCACAGGAAACTCGGAACACCCGGAGAGGACACATTTGCAGGTATGGGCGTATCCTACTGCGCTACCTGCGACGGCGCCTTCTACAGGAAGAAAGACACTGCAGTCGTAGGCGGCGGCGATGTCGCGGTCGAGGACGCGATCTTCCTCGCGCGCCTCTGCAACAAGGTCTACGTCGTACACAGACG
>JAFRCB010000135.1 GCA_017404585.1 Lachnospiraceae bacterium | reverse complement strand
GGTTTCCATCCTGCACATGGCGGCAACGGCGCAGCTGTCATCATTCGGAGAGAAAGAGGCGGATTTTGCAATCCGCCACTTCGATCTTCCCGGCTCCAGCGTCGCGATCGAAAACCATTTGGGGGAGCTGGCCCGGACCGCATACTATATCAACGAACGGCTTATGGAGGACAAACCCTCCATCTACGACCTTGCCATACTGAATGTGAAGGCAAGGAACGGCTCGATCGCGGAGAATAAGGAAGACGCCGATCTCATTTTCGCCGTTGACAGGGAAGAAGTAAGAGAAAATCAGCGTCTTGTGACCATCTATGACAAAGACGTCATCAACACGGAATACATGGTTCCCAAATCCGCCGGGTAAGGAACTTCGGGAGAACGGAATTATATATCCGGAACGGAAGAGACGGAAAGAAGCGGTTAGTCCGATTCTGATTTATGAATCCAGCCGGCGGCGCCCCGCAGGCTGACGATGAGCCAGTCTTCTTCTTCCTTCAATACGGGCAGGTTGGTGCCTTTTTCAAGCAGCGCTACCTTGGGTGCTTTTGTATCGCCCCAGGCGTAAACCTGTGTCTTGTCTTCGTTCCGGTACCAGGCGGGGTCAATGGCGATGTAATCGGCGTTTACCCAGCCTGCGATCTCTTCATCTACGTTGTCAGACAGAACACACTCCGCCCATTTGCCTTTTTCCTGTGTCACGATGATGGTTGTTCCGTACTTCAGTTTTTTGGCCGCTTTGGAAGACGCGTCGGGTTTCTGGCGTACCGTCAGCTCCTCGCACAGCACGACGGCCTGGCGGCCGATCTGGCCCACGCCGTGGGGCGGAGTCATTTTTGCCTGAACGGCGGCCATATTTCCAAGGATCAGGATTAATGCTGTCAGAACTGTCAGTCCAATGTGCTTTTTCATCGCGATACCTCCTCAAGTCTCATTTATCATGGTCGACAGATTAAATTATCATACACCATCTGCGGCGGGATGAAAAACTTCTGCGCATTCAATTCCTGGATTTGGTATACGCGCTTTTCAGTGCAGAACCGGAGAGATACGGGGTATTTCATCACAGCACTGAGGAAATGCGGGGGACATCATCACAGCACCGGGAAAATGCGGGGTATTTCATCACAGCGACGGGAAAACCATGTTAAAATCTAGAGAGTGACATAGAAAGGAAAGTTTTATTGTATCCCCCGATCCATCAAAAACGCGAAACCACATACAGCTTCGAACGTCTTGACATGCTCTGGGAGCGGTATCCGCAGTATCATGAAATGACCGCCTTCTCGACTCTGGACCTGCTTCTTGCAGAGCATGAATCGTATCAGAAGGATTTTAAGGATCTCCGGGAGGAGTACGTCGAAAGCGGCTGTGAGCGCTTTCTCGTGCAGCTGGGCTGGTCGGATCTTCCGTACCGGTACGCGACGAAAGAGCTGATCCGGGAAGCCGGACCGTTGGAGCCGAATCCCTATGTCGGGGAATTTCTGGACCAGTTTTCCGGCATCGACACGGATCACCTCGCCTGCTTCCTGTTTCCGGAGAGCTTTGTCTCTCAGTTCTTTGTTGTCGCGGAAGTCTGCAGGAGAGCGGAGGAGTTTCGCGCGGTGCGGAACATTTTTCCGGATGAAGAGAAGAATCATTATCTTGCGGTATTCAGCAAGGAGCATATGGATGACGTCCTTCTCATGTACCACCTTCTCTACACACATCCCTCCCGGGAGGTCTTTGGCGGGTACTCTCTTTATGACTAGTCTCTGCCCTGGTACCAGAGTCATCTGACGGAGAGCGGCGTCATTCTCCGCTCTCCGTATCTGCCTGACCGGATCGCAAAATATCAGGGGAACCTTCCCTTTTACCACAACCCGGCGAAAACCGTCTATGTCCGGCGGAACATCGCGCATATTCTGGAGGCGGGGTATTTCAAGACGGAGCTTGAGTTCTTCCGGCATCTCACAGAGACCATTATGCCCTTCTTCCAGTGGTGGTACGAGGACCTCGCCCTTTACGAGGAGAAGGACAGCTACAGAACGAACTGGCGCCTTGAACGGACCGCGATCCGGACAAAGCTCACTGCGGACGGGATCATCAAACCCAGATGGAAACACGAACTCAGCCTGTTCCACGCCGTGAGGAAACAATATCCGGACACCTTGTATCAGTACCGCCCGGACTGGCTCGGCCGCCAGAGCCTGGACCTGTACATCCCATCCCTCAAAACCGCGATTGAGTATCAGGGCATCCAGCATTATCTCCCCGTCGGGTTTTTCGGCGGAGAGGAAGCCCTCTCATTGCGGCAGGAGCTCGATCAGCGGAAACAGAACCTCTGTGCGGCAAACGGCGTCCGCCTGATTGAATGGCCGTACGACATCGAGCCGACAGACAAAAACGTAAGAGAGCTGATATGAGTCATTCAAAATTTCTCCACCGTGATAAAACTGTGACAGAGCATGCGATATGATATGACCATCAAATGCAGAACACAGAAAATACAGAAGGAGAAATAAAATGAAAAAAGCAATTATCACAGCAATCATGGCGGGAGTTATGGTATTCGCAATGGCGGGCTCGGTGTTCGCGGCGGAAAAGGTGACGGCGGAAGACGCCAGAAAGACCGCTCTGGACGCGGCCGGACTGAAAGAGGAGCAGGTCATCTTCAAGACTGCCGGCAAGACCATGGATGACGGAATGGAGATCTTCGAGATGGACTTCTTCGTTCCCGGCGAAGCCAAGTACGAATTCGACATCGACGCGTCAACGGGCCGGATCATCGATCAGGACAAGGAGCTGTGGGAGGCCGAGGATGACTTCGAGTACGCGCTTCTGATCAAGGAGCACAATGACAGAGCGGCAGCCCCTTCGAAAAAAGAGACCGCTCCGACAGGGGAACTCACCGAAGCTCAGGCGAAAGAGGCGGCGCTGAAGGATGCGGGCCTCTCTGCCGGCGAGGTGACATTTACCAAATGCTTCCTTGACATGGATGACGGCGTGGTCAAATTCGAGATCGAATTCCTGACGGCT
>JAFRCB010000134.1 GCA_017404585.1 Lachnospiraceae bacterium | reverse complement strand
GCTTCGGGATGAAGTTCCGCAAATCCCTTGGCCTGAGCTGCTTTAAGGGCGACATCAAAACTCTCATCATGAGCTGTCATCTGTGTCAGAATGTAATTTGTCGTACCGTTTACAATACCGGTCACCGCATCGATCTCATCCGCAGTCAGAGAAGAGTCGAGCGCATGGATGATCGGAATGCCGCCTCCGCAGCTCGCCTCAAAGAGGTAGTTAATATTATTCTCCTTCGCGATTTCGCGAAGTTCGACACCATGCTCTGCCACCAGCTCCTTGTTGGATGTGCAGACACTCTTACCCGCCAGAAGCAGAGTCTTTGTGAACGTGTACGAAGGGCGAAGTCCGCCCATTGTCTCGACAACGATCTTCACATCCGGATCATTCAGGATATCATTAAAGTCGTGTGTGAGAACTTCCTGTGCGGGATCCCCCGGGAATTCCCGGAGATCCAGGACGTACTTGACGTTCAGTTCTTCACCGACACGCTTTGCAATGAGATCATGGTTCATAGTAAGAACCTTGAAAACACCTGCTCCAACTGTGCCATAACCCATAATTGCAACATTGATCATAGCGGTTTCCTCATCATTTCTATATTAATCTTATCGAATCGCAGTCGCATCCGACGCAGCGTCTGCCGCGCGTCCTCCGAGTGCCTCCCACTTGAGGAATGCATTGATGAACGGATCTATATCACCGTCCAGCACCTTCTGCGCATTCGTCTGCTCCTCGTTCGTCCTCAGGTCCTTGATCAGCTGATACGGCTGCAGGAAATAGGATCTTATCTGGTTGCCCCAGGCTATCTCAGTCACCTTGCCCCTGATATCATCCAGCTTTTCCGCATTGGCCTGCTGCTTCAGCATAAAGAGTTTGATCTTCAGTTCCTGGAAAGCTTTATCCTTATTCTGGAACTGGGACCGCTCGTTCTGGCAGGTCACGACAATACCGGTCGGGAAATGTGTGATTCTGATCGCCGATGAGGTCTTATTGATATGCTGTCCGCCTGCTCCGGATGAACGGTAGGTATCGATTCGAATGTCCTTCGGATCGATCTCAATATCCAGGTCCTCCTCAATATCCGGCATGACTTCGCAGGACGAGAAAGATGTCTGGCGCTTGCCGTTGGCATTGAACGGAGAAATTCGAACAAGTCTGTGAACACCGTGCTCGGACTTCAGAAGTCCGTAGGCATTCTCACCATTGACCTGGAATGTGACCGATTTAATTCCGGCCTCTTCTCCCTCAAGGATATCAAGGACTTCCAACTGGAATCCGTGAGCCTCAGCCCAACGGGTATACATGCGATACAGAATACCGGTCCAGTCCATGGCCTCCGTTCCGCCCGTACCGGCGTGAAGTGTGACGATTGCGTTGCATGCGTCATACTCACCCGAGAGCAGCGTCTTCATACGAATCGACTCGAACTTTGTCTTGAACTCATTGAACATCTCGGCCACTTCGGGCACGAGCGCCGGGTCCGGCTCCTCATCAGCCATCTCGATCATATCTCTGATATCATCATGCTGGGCGACAATTGCCTCATAGCTCTGTACATCCGCCTTGAGCGAAGCCAGGAGCTTTGTCTTCTTCTGCGCTTCCTGTGGGTCATCCCAGAGATGCGGATCTTCCATTTCTCTGTTTAATTCTTCAATTCGCTTTTCTTTGACAGCGAGGTTAAAGTGAATCCCTCATTTCAACTAAAGGTTCGTCGTAGGAATTCAGTTCATATCTGATCGGATCTAACTCTACCATTAGTCTCACCCTCTTTCGTTAAGACCGACTCCCGTGCGGGAGGTTAAGCGTCCTGTCTTCCGACGTTAAAAACAGGTCCACTGTGTTTATACATTAACGTTATTAATATACACAAAAATCCACGATTATGCAAGGGTCAGAAATCTAAGAAAGCTCAATCTCTGTTTCCAGGTGAAAACTATATATCAGTTTTTGCCCGATCTTCCTGCCGGTCACCCGGGAAAGGGCTTCCTCATAGGAATCAAGCTGGATCTGATAGCGCTGCACCAGTTCCGAAGCTCCGGATACCCGGTCTGTCTTGTAATCGACAAGAATCACTTTCCCGTCTTCATAGAAAAAAGCGTCGATAATACCCTGCACAAGGATCTGCTCATCCTCCGGAAATTCTTTTCTTATTTCGGATGCCGCAACCCCCAGCACGAACGGCTGCTCCCGGTACAGCTCGTCGCGGTACGCCGCGCCGGCCATCCTGTGGCCGAGAGAACTCTCTGCAAATCTCGCTATGTCCCGCATACGTATCGTCTTTAGTTCTTCCGCCAGAAGAAGGCCGTCCTCAACGAACTTCGTGCACATCTGATGGAGACAGCGCATGAGTTCTTTCTCATTTGCGCATCTCAAAGCCGCGGACGTTCCGTCAAATGAATAGATATCCCTGTATCGCAGAAGCTCCATCACCTTGTGATAAGCGGTTCCGCGGAATGTGCCTCCTATCATCTCCGCGGCATCACGGTCCTCATCATGACCCTCGGCCTTCTTCATGCGCTCGCGCATGAATTCCGGTACGAAGGGAACAATTTTCGGTTCGGGGAAAGCCTCCTCGGCATCCTCATCCGCGTACGCTCCGTGCTTCAGTTCAGATACAGAAACCTTGGCCGGGACCAGGGCATGGGAAGCATAGGGATACGCATAGGCATATCTCTCCTCGATGATTTTTTTCGTGTCCGGATCCCAAACCTCACTCCCGTCGATGCCCCGAAGAGTGCGGATCGTCTCCGAAAGCCGCGTGCGCTCTATGATTTCACTGTCAACAAGATCTGCGGGGGAGATCAGTCTCATACGGATCGGACAGGGCAGTTGGTCACGCCTGCACCGCGCGGTCATACGCTCCGCCGCCGGAAGGATCAGCTCCTCCGGTGAACCTGCCCGAAGCACGAAGTTCTCAGGCAGATGAGTGTCATGAAGAGGCAGAGTGAGGTTTTTCATATCCTCATATTTTTCTTCATTTGCGACAGCGCCGACCAGAATGAGCTTCTGCTTGGCCCGCGTCAGGGCAACATAGAGAACGCGAAGCTCCTCGCCCACGCACTCCCTCAAAAGTCTCTGCTGAGTCGCAAGCTTCTTCATCGTCGTCATCCTGCTCCTTGTGGCAAGATTCAGATAATCGGCCGCAATACCGAGATACTCGTCAATCAGCACACTGTCCCTTAGATTCATCCGGTTGAACGACTTATCGAGACCTGCCACGAACACGATCGGATATTCGAGTCCCTTGCTCTTGTGAACACTGACGATGCGGACGACATTTTCATTTTCACTTACGACGTTGACTCCGCTGATCTCGACCTGTCTCTTCATCATCCGGTTAATATAGCGGACAAAATTGAACAATCCGACATAGCTCGTCTGCTCATAGTCGATGGACTTATCAATAAGAAGACGAAGGTTGGCCGCCCGTTGGATTCCTCCCGGCAGAGCCGTCGCGTAATCCATAAACCCTGTGCCGGTCAGGATCATCCAGATAAGTTCATGCAGGGGCGTGTAGGGCACCGCAGCCCTCATACGCTCAAGAAACTCAAGGAAAACCTCCAGTCTGCGCTGAAGGGAACGGTCAGGCACATCAGGTGATTCCACGTAGCGCCTTACGCATTCCGCCATGGTAACATAAGCGCTTCCTTTGGCTCCGGGCGGTCCGCATATAAGACGGACACGTGCCATATCTTCAGCCGTCAGTCATACGATCGGTGAGCGGAGCACTGCCGCAAATGCTATATCCTGCTCCGGATTATCGACAATCTTCAGATAATTCAGAAGAGTAGTCACCTCGGTGGCTTCAAAATATCCGGTCTTAAGCGTCGAATACGAAGGTATTCCCATTCCCTCAAGGACTGCGGCGACCTCGTCCGCCCATCCTTTCATCGTACGAAGCAGAATAACGATGTCCCTGTATTCTACCGGTCGCGACGCCCCGATTTTCTGGTCATATATCTTTTCGTGAGCCACCATGTGCCTTATGCGCTCCGCGATGAGACGCGCTTCGGCATCGCGCCTCGCGGACGCTCTGACATCGTCAAGAACCCTGTTGCCCGAAGAGTCCGTATCACCCATGTTGATCGTCAGAAGCTCAGTGACATAGGAGTCATCCCCGGAATCCGGATAGTCGGCACGAGGAACGAGGAACGCTTCCTCGTCATATTCAACTCTTCCGACCTCACGCATCATGATCTGCTCAAAAATACCGTTGGCAGCATCCAATACTTCGCGGCGGCTTCGGAAATTCCAGGACAGATCGATGCGGGTGCCTCTGCCGGCGCTGGACATAGGCTCGCCCTCGGGAATCTGCACTGTTCCGTCCGGGTGAGTGTAGCGGGCAAATTTATCCATGAATAGATCCGGCTTCGCGTTCCGGAAGCTGTAAATACTCTGCTTGACATCCCCGACACAGAAATAATTATTCACACCTTCCTCCACACGGCTGACCGCGGTGAGGATAGCTTCCTGCAGAAGGTTGCTGTCCTGATATTCATCACACATGACCTCGCGGAAACGTCTGGCCAGCTCCGCGGCTGCCTGTGTCCGGCTCCCGTCGGGATTTCGAAGGATTCTGAGCGCAAAGTGCTCGATATCCGGGAAATCAATCAGCTTCTTCTCCCGCTTAGCCCTGTCATAGCGGTCGGTAAAGAGCGCGGTCACATCGATTAGTGTGTCAAGGACCGGCTCATTGGCCTGCATAGCCGCGAGCACCTCACGAGCCTCATAGGCGTACATCGGCTGTATCCTCTTTTCCATACAGCTTTTGATCTCCGCCCGCGCTTCCTTGAATTTTTCTCTCTTATCGGGATCTTCTCCCTTTTTGGCTTTCCCCGCAAGGCGTGCAAATGCAGCTTCCCCGCATATCCGATACCTCTCCTCGTATGTTCTGTGCGCAAGAAGCTCACTGCACATATTGAAATTGTTCTCAGCCTCACCCACGAAGGAGGACGGACCGTCCGACTCCCTGGCGAGCGCAAGATTCGAGGCAGCCTTTTTCCGCATCTCTTCAATAAGAAGGTCCGCATCCCGCATATACTCGCGCATCCAGACAGTCCTTGACAGATCCTCAAAACTCGACGCACGGTTACTTTCCCTGCAGGCCGAGAGCCAGGCATAAGGATCCGGCTGACTCTGGGCTGCTAAAAAGACCTTTTCTACGATGGTCTCAAGCTTATCCTCATTTTTATCAGGTGCAAATGTCTCGACGAGATCATAAAATGCCTGCTTTTTCCCGCCCTCTTCCTGCTCATGCAGCTCCATGAACATACTCTTCATGACATCTTCCATGAGCAGATCCAGCTCACCCTCATCACCGACCCTGTAGCCGGGCTCAAGATCTGTCAGATGGCAGTAATTCCTCAGCACATAGGAGCAGAATCCGTCGATCGTAGTAATCTGGGCGTTGTGAATGAGCGTCGTCTGGCGCGCGAGGTGCTCGTTATCCGGATCCTTTTCCAGGGCATCCGCTATGGCTTTCGCTATTCGTTCACGCATCTCTCCCGCTGCAGCCCGCGTAAATGTGACGATGAGAAGATCATCGATATCCACTTTATCCTGCAGTATATATGCCATGATCCGCGCAACGAGAACCGCTGTTTTACCGCTTCCCGCGGAAGCGCTGACCAGTATATTGTCGCTGCGGCTGTCAATTACCTTCTTCTGGTCATTTGTCCATTCCATACTGTTTCTCCCGGTATCAATTATTGCCAGACTCCTCGTCAGCCATAAGAGCCAGAACATCTTCCGAATTCATTTTGGGGATTCTTCTCTTCCTGTAGCCGCTGATGCCCTTGTCAAATCCGCACATTGTCTTAAATGAACAAAAATCGCAGGCAGACCTTGACCCATACTCGTAGGGATTCATGTCTGCCGCTCCTTCCATGATTTCCGCCCCGATTTTTCTGATCTTGCGATCCACATACGCGGATACCAGCCTGAAGCTGTCAGGATCAAGCGTGGAGGATGACTTGTAGGGAGTGCCGTCTTTTTTTATTCTCACATTTATAGCTCTTGACGAGCCGTTCCTTATAATATCGCGGTCAAGATGGGTAAGGACTGACACATCTTCCGAAATGATGCCGGATGCCTTCATATCCGCAAGCACTCTCTCGCGAATCATATCCTCAGTATCCCCCGCCTCAAAATCCACGATCGGATCTTTTATTCTATAATAGAAGATTCCCGCCGGCTCTACAGTCTTTCCCCTGCGTTCAAATATCTCCGAGGCCGCATTGAGGTAAACGACGAGCTGCAGATCGATCCCGTAAAACACCGCAGTGATATCGAACTTTTTTTCACCGGTCTTGTAATCTACGATTTTCAGATAGGTAACTCCATCCGCTTCGCAGGTGTCGACACGGTCGATCCTGCCGTTCAGCACAAGCTTTGTCCCGCCCGGCAGCGCGGCATTCGTTGCCCCGAGATTTTCTGACCCGTTAAACGCGAACTCGTAGCCGGTCGGCTCAAAATCTCCGGCTTTAAGCTGCTCCTGGAGTGCCCACACTGAAGTTTTCAGTATACGCTTCATACGCCCGATCTGATACTCACTGCGAGCACTGTCATGCAGGATCATAGCCCCATAAGATTGCGCAGCCTCATCGATGCACTGCTCGACCAGTGCGTCACGCCTTGTGTCATCAATCGTCGCCCAGGTCGCCTGAGTCCCATCAGCAAGGCGCACCTTAGTCACTTTCTGACCGAATCTGTCCAGAGCGCTGTGCATGATATTGCCGAAATCCGGCGCCCTGAACTCATACTCTTCTCTCTCCCTTAAAGCCAGACCGTACTGGACATAGTGGGCGAACTGGCATGAGGCAAATTTTTCCAGCCTCGATGCCGAATTATAGAGTTCCTCCCCGTAGAGAGCACGGGCTACCGCCCTGCCGATCTGATCATCGGGTTTATGCGCAGCTGCTGCCATAAGAAGGGCGTCAGTCCTGGTCCGATATTCGGGCTTTGACCGATACCAGCCAAAAAGTTCAAGAAAAGCCGGGGAAGGCTCATGTTCCGCCAGCTGAGAGAAGCCTTCAGTGAGGAGAGCAAGGCCATTTGCAGACCTCTCAATATTATCGCTGATATCCGAAGACACATACTCTTCCTTAAGGAGCGGAAACAGATTTCGAATCGTCGAGACAAGGTAGGATGGCCTCTGTACCTCACCCGACGAATCTGACACCGAGTAGGACAACATGAGCTTTAAAGATGGTTTTGTGAGGGCAAGATACATATAGAATCTTCCTATTGAAATGTTTTCCCTCGGTGTAGGCTTCAGTCTGATCCCGCTGCTTCTCAGAGCTTCTCGATCAGACTCCGTCAGCATACCGCCCCCGTTATCCGGCTTTGGAACAATGCCTTCATTGAGGCCGACAAAGAAGAGGACTTTCACGTCCGAAAGGCGGCTCCTCTCCATATCTCCAACGAGGACCTGGTCCGTACCCGGCGGAATTATGCCGATTTTTTCTTCTGCAAATCCAGCCTCGAGAATAGCCCTGTAATCCCGCATGGATATCTTCTCATCTCCGAGGACGAAGACCAGCTTATCCAGAAAACCCATGACGTGCGGGAACACCTGGCTGTACTGGCGGGCAAGATCCTGCCTGCCGGATTCACGGAACTTGTCCGCTTCTGCGGCAAGATAGGTTTCGCAGCCTGTACGCGTGCAGAACTCAAAGAGGGCCGCCGTCTTATCCTCGATCGTTCCGCCTCTCTTAGCCATGGCATCGGCAAACGGATCAACAAGATCAAGCACCTTTTCTCTGAGCCTGTTGAGTTCTGCCATTATGCCGGGATCCTCATTCCTCGAATGCAGGACCCATTTTTCACGCCACTTCTTTTTCCCACGAATTCCGAGCGCAAGCACATGATTTTCAAGAATATCGATTTCACTCTCGGCAAGGCCGGAGAGACCGCTTCTCAGCATTCGGAACATACTGTCATACGAATAATTATCCGCGCACACCTCGACCGCCGCCCGCAGATACTCGACAAACGGGTTGCGCAGAAGAAATGCTTTCTCATCGATGAAATAGGGAATACTCATCTCACCGAATATCTGGCGTACATAGTTGCTGTACCTGCCCAGATCGCCGGTGATGACCGCGAAAT
>JAFRCB010000133.1 GCA_017404585.1 Lachnospiraceae bacterium | reverse complement strand
TTTAAGGGGGAAGGGCTATGGAATCACAGAACGAACTTACTATTATTGAACAGAAAGCGCGGAGAAGAAAAATTACGCAGAACACCGTGATCTATGCGCTGCTGACCATCTGGGGCTTATGCGTTCTCTTCCCGTTCTACTGGATGGTTCTCTCCTCGGTCAAGAGCTACAGCGAGTACAGCTCGGAGTATGTTCCGAAGTTCTACACCGCGGCGCCGACTCTGCAGAATTACATTGATGCGTTCACGGCAGACAACCTTGGCAGATATTTGCTGAACACACTGCTCTTTACGCTGATCACAACAGGCGTGATGCTGGTGGTGACGATCCTGGCCGCCTATGCATTTGCAAGAATCGAATTCGCCGGCAGAGAGCTGGTATTCCTGATCTTCCTCGCGCTCATGATGATCCCGAACGAGCTCGTCATCATCACGAACTTTGTCACGATTACGAATTTGGATATGAGGAATACATTTGCAGGTCTGATCCTGCCGTCGATTACCTCGGTATTCTACATTTATCTGCTGCGTGAGAATTTCGCGCAGGTACCGTCGGAGCTCTACTACGCGGCCAAAGTCGACGGGACGAGCGACATCAAGTACCTGGTCAAGGTCATGGTGCCGATCTGCAAGCCGACCATCATCACGATCACGATCCTCAAGGTCATCGAGTGCTGGAACTCCTACGTATGGCCGCGACTCATCACTGATGATTCGAACTATTTCCTTGTATCGAACGGTATTCAGGAGATCCGCGAGAACGGTCTCGGCCGCGAGAATATCCCGGCCATGATGGCTGCGGTCGTTGTCGTCTCCCTGCCGCTCATCATACTGTTCCTGATCTTCCACAAGAAGATCATGGAGGGTGTATCGAGAGGAGGTACAAAGGGATGATGAAAATGAGAAAAAGCGTCGCTCTCGCTCTCGCCTCCGTTTTGGCGATCGGTACGCTCATGACCGGCTGCCACGGATCAGAGGAGAGGCTTGAGTTCGTCGTGCCGGAGACATTTGACACGGCAGCCAAGCACGAGATCACTTTCTGGGCGAAGAACGATACAAATAAGACGCAGACGAGAATCTATGAGAAAGCGATCTCCGATTTTGAAGCTCTGTATCCGAATATCAAGGTCAATATGAGACTCTACACGGACTACGGAAAGATTTACAACGACGTTATCACCAACATCGCGACGAACACGACGCCCAACGTCTGCATCACGTATCCGGACCACATTGCGACCTACATGACCGGCAATAATGCGGTCGTAGCCATGGATGAGCTGTTCGTCGACGAAAAGTACGGCCTCGGCGGAAGTGAGGTCCTGTTCGACTCACCGAAGGTCGATGAGATCGTCCCGGAATATCTTAATGAGTGCAAGATCGGAAATTACTATTATGCGCTTCCATACATGCGCTCGACGGAGGCCTGCTACGTCAATAAGACATTTGTTGAAAAGATGGGCTACGAGCTTCCGGATGTTATAACCTGGGATTTCATGTTCGAGGTTGCTGAGAAGGCCATGGAGAAAGGTCCGGACGGCAAGTACGCTGTCAACGGACAGAACGTCATGGTCCCGATTATTTACAAGTCGACCGACAACATGATGATTCAGATGCTGAAGCAGAAGGGCGCGGATTATTCGACGGCAGCCGGAGAGATTCTTCTCTTCAACGATGATACAAAGCAGATCCTCTTTGATATCTCTGCGCACGCTAAGACGAAGGCCTTCTCGACCTTCAAGATTTCAAGCTATCCGGCGAATTTCCTGGATGCGGGCCAGTGTATATTTGCAATCGACTCCACGGCAGGTGCCACCTGGATGGGATCAAATGCGCCTCTTTCGGACATCTCGGCCGACAAGTTCGTCGATTTCGAGACTGCAGTCCTGCCGGTCCCGCAGTATGACACGGCTAATCCGCAGATGATTTCTCAGGGCCCGTCGGTCTGCATTTTCAACAAGGAAGACCCGCAGGAGGTCCTCGCGTCCTGGCTGTTCACGCAGTTCCTGCTGACCAACGACGTCCAGATCGCTTACTCCGAGACGGAGGGCTACGTGCCGGTCACGCAGAAGGCCCGCGACACCGAGGAGTATAAGGATTATCTGGCAAGGAGCGGCGAAGACAACAACGCGCATTATAAGACCAAGATCGACGCGACGGAGATGCTGATCGCGAATACTGCAAATACTTTCACGACCCCAGTCTTCAACGGCTCCGCTTCGCTCCGCGATGCGGCCGGCGAGCTCATTGAGGCCACGGTCAAGTCGACAAGGCGTAAAGAGACGATCGACGACAAGTACATTCAGAAACTCTACAAGGATACGAAGCAGCTCTACAGACTGGATTCGATCGCCGGCTCTTCCGAGGGCAAGGCGGACCTCGGCCCGCTGCCGTCGACGGCTAAGGCTCTGATCGGAACGCTGGTTGCTGTTTGGGTCCTGATCGGGCTCTATGTCGGCAGTGATTACCTGAAAAAGAAGAAGCAAAAAGGCTGACAGGGGTGAAAAAATTGTTATAATGTTCATATCGGGAACCGCTTCTGCGGATCCCGATAAGGGGCGTTTGCCCGTGCTTTACGGGAGCAGCTGTGCAGGCAGTGCTTCCGGTAACTGATGTCTTATACAAGTAAGAACAGAGTTAAAAGGAGAAAAGAAATGAAGAAAAAACTGGCTATGGCACTGGCGCTTACATGCGCAATCGCAATGACGGCATGCGGCGGAAGCTCCGCGCCGGCAGAGACCGCAGCTCCGGAACCGACAGCGGAGTCCACAGTGGAAGAGGCTGCTCCGGTCGTTGATGAGTCCGTGGTGGAAGCGGCTGATCCGTCACAGGATCTCTACATCATGGAGTATGATGAGTATATTACCGCAGAGGTCGACGATCCGGTCTGCCTTGATGTCTATGTACAGGCTAAGCAGGGCTGGTGGGAAGACGCAGCTTCTATCTATGCGCAGTGCAGTGAAGAGGGCGGCGGCGTATTTATTTATAACATGCCGATTTCCCAGGAAGATTATGATGCGCTCGTTCCGGGCACAAAGATCAGAGTCAACGGCTTCAAGGCTGAGTGGTCCGGCGAGATCGAAATCGTAGATGCAGAGTATACAGTTCTTGATGAGGAGCCGCAGGTATTTGCAGCTGTTGACGCAACCGGATATCTTGGCACGGATAATCTTATTGATCTCCAGAACACCTTCGTGGCCTTCAAGGATATGACAGTCGAGGCAATCAAGGATGCGGACGGCAATGAGGCAACCTACATTTACAATTGGGACGGCTCCAGCGCTGACGGCGATGACCTGTACTTCAACGTCTCCACGGATGGCACAACATATACAATTACTGTTGAGTCTTACCTGACAGGCGCGGGCACAGATGTCTACGAGGCAGTCAAGGCTCTTGAAGTTGGTCAGACCGTTGACCTTGAGGGCTTCCTGTACTGGTATGAGGGCGCGAATCCGCACATCACATCTGTGACAGTGAAATAATACGCATTGAAATCTGCATCCCGCCTGGGAGGCAGACGCGCGGGATTCTGGTGTGTTATCTGATATGATTCCAGACGAATCCTGCGCATCACAACAAAGATAAAGCCACTGAACATGGTCGACATTTATTACGTCGCCATAGTCAGTGGTTTTTTTAATAACGCGTTCGGGACAGTTTATACGTGTGGATTTAACAGTTCAGACAGGCTGTTATCGCAGTTCGTTTACGGCACAAAGCATCCATCTTCGTGAGAAAAACATTGCAAGTCCGACTGCGAGATCAACAACGCAGAGCGTATTTTAGCTCGAGGACAGGACTTGCGTTTTTCGATGAAGATGGTGTTTGTGCCGGATCATGGTGCATGCACAGTCTGTCTGAACTGTTACCTGCCCCTATATTCTATGCAGAGCATCGTCATGTCGTCAAACTGCGGAGCCTCGCCGACGAAGCGGCCAACCGCCGCATCCACCTCGTGAAGAATCTCGGTCGGAGTCGCGTCCGGATGTGCCTGCAGCACCTCGACGAGCCGCTCTGTGCCGAACAACTCATTGTGGATGTTGGTCGCCTCCGCGATGCCGTCGGTGTAGACGAACAGTTTGGGGCCGGGCTGCAGCTGCAACTCATAGGAACGATATCTGACGCCCTCCATCGCGCCGATGACCAGCCCGTGCCGGTCTTTGAACAGCTCAAAGTTCTCCTCGCCGTTTTTCAGCACAGGATATTCATGCCCGGCACTGGCAGCAGTAAGCTTTCCCGTTGAGAGCTCCAGGATGCCGAGCCACACGGTGATGAACATTTCCTCCGGACTGCGCAGGCAGATCTCTGCGTTCACTTTCCGAAGCACCTTGGCCGGATCGGTCTCAGCCGACGATACAGCCACATGGTGGATCAGGGAGGACGTGACCATCATGAACAGAGCGGCAGGAATACCTTTGCCGGACACGTCCGCGATGACAAATGCCCAGTGGTCATCGTCAATCGGATAGAAGTCATAGAAATCGCCGCCGACCTCCTTGGCAGGAACCATGGAGGCGAAAAGACTGAATTCCGGCTGATCGGGGATCTTTTTAGGCAGGGCGCTGATCTGAATTCGCGTTGCCAGCTCAAGCTCTGTAGCGATTCTCTCTTTCTCGAGCATGAGCGCCTGCCGCTCCCTCGCCGCCCGGATATAGTGGATACCGAGGGCAAGAACGAAACAAACCGGCACAGCGATTGGCAGCCAGAGCGGGTGTGTGATGAAGCCTGCTATGTACAAAAGGAAGGTGGCTGTCGCGCCCGCGATAACGATCGCCGCGCACACGCCTGCGCCTATGAAGACCTTTTTCTTCAGGAAGAACATTGTTGCAGCAGCGCATATTGCAAATAGCAGAAGTGCCTGAGGAAGGGCCGCGACCTCCGTTTTATATTTGCCGTCCAGCATGCACTGAATCAGATTGGCGTGGATTTCAACGCCGTACATCTGGATACCCTTGTCAATCGGGGTAAAATACTGGTCCTGAAAGGCTGCTGCATAGGGACCGATCAGAACGATTTTCCCCGCCCAGTAATCGGACGGGATCTCATTTTTTATAAGGCTTGCGATGGACACGCCGTCGTAATATCCGCCCTGCTTTGCTGTGAACGGGATATAAAAGTGTCCGCTGCCATTGACAGGAGGCAGCTTAAATTCTTCTCCGCGGCTTTCCCTGTAGAGACGTGCCGCTTCGCAGCTCAGAGAGTAGACGCGGCCGTCTTCTTCCGTATCAATATAGAGAAGAGCATGACGCATTACGCTGTCAAGGTCGCTGATTGCATTGATGTGGCCGGTGGTCGTGCACTCCGCCAGCTCCGTGTATGGTGCTTCGTAGTTTACAACAGCGGAAGTGTTGATTGACGTCGCATGTCCGTTTTCCCAACTGATATCCTCACCGAACTCCGCGATGGAGGCGGAGACGACGTTGCCCAGTTCATTGGCTGCATTTGCAAGACGCATGTCCGCCTGCTCCGACGAGTGGCCCGCATATAGAATATCGATGGCGGTGACAGCCGGTTTATTGTCCGGATCGGCGGCGAGTGCCTCCAGCGCTGCGGCGATGACGTTTCTGTCCCATGTGTGGTAAGGACCGAGTTCTGCAAATGCAGCCTCATCGATACCAATGATCACAATATCGCGGGACGAAACGCCCGGATGCTGGAACAGCATATCCTGGAGCCATCTGTCCGGGCGCTGGAAAATGCCTGCGGCGATGATAACGGTGATCAGCGCGGATGCCGCGAGTGAGTATAGTAGATTTTTGTTCAGCTTCATGAATCATCCTCGCAATTTACTATGGCGGGATTACTTCGCATCGTGGGTCGCCTTCGCAGTTGCTTTGACTCACTCCGCGCTCGTCAGTTGCCTACGGATATCGGAAGAGCCAGGCTTGAATCCGCGGTAGATACGGCGTTTGTGCTGTCTCCTGCCTGAGAAGAGGAGTCTGTCTCTCCGGTGCCGGCGATACTGCTGTCTGTCTGTGAGACAGAAGAATCGGTATTCCCGGAGCCGTCTGAAGTCGATCCGGATTCTGTGTACTCTGATCCCTCGGAAGTCGATTCGGATTCCGTGTTCTCAGGTATTTCAGGATCAGAAACCCTGGAGTCGTCAGATGGCGGTACGATTCCCGACTCATGCACAGCTGACACATCAGAATCGTCTGTGACGGCAGTACCTGTGTCAGACTTTGCAGTGGGATCCGGCTTTACCGTGGGGCTTGTGCCCGGCTTTGCAGTGGGATCCGGCTTTGAAGTAGGGCTTATCGACGCTGAACTGTCTGCAGCTGTTTCGGCATTTGATTCAGAGCTGCCCTGTGAAGCGGGAGAACCATTGTCTGAGTCGGACGGATCTGTCTCATCGATGTGGTTGACCAGAGTACCGGGAGTGACCGGATCGATATATTTCAGAATTCTTTTCACCGTATCCGAATTCAGAAGGCTGATACCCGACAGTGTGGAGGCTGCACCTGTGAGTGAGTCATCAAGTGCGAGCCCAAGTTTGCCGGTGACCATGAGCGTGTCGAGTTCTTCAATTATGGAATAATTAGCCGGGTTGACAGAACCCCAACTGATTTCATATGTGTTTGGAGTGTCTCCGACATCTGTGATCTTTCCGGTGGCTCTGGCTGTGACTTTTCCCTCATCAACTTCCGTTAATCCTTCGAGGGTTATTGTTGGGTCGGTCAGAGGTGTTCCATCGTATTCCTTGGATTTGGTACCGGTCTTCACAATCAGTTCGAGTGGCGTGATATTCATCGTGTTCTCTTCATAGGTGATGTCGTAATTATTTGCCTTTCCGGCTCTGAATTCTTCAGTTGGTTTAATTGTATGGTTGCCCACGTCCCGGACACCATTTGCCCGAATGTAGATCTGTCCGCCGCCTATGAGATTGAAAAGTCCGGATGTAGCGGTCCAGATGCCATCTGTTTCTATATATTCGCTAGAATCATCTACATATTCAACGGGAGATACATCATCGTAGTAGCCCTCTATCCATTCCGGGCAGATTGGCTCTCCGCTGTATTCTGTTGCCTCAAATAAGGAAAGGTTAAATGTCACCGGCAGGAGATTTACTGTCAGAGTCCCGTTCACTGTTGTGACGTTTGTGACCTGTGAAGTGACATTTGTACCAACTGCATCAAATATCGCATATGATGAGATTGGATTTGAAGTACTGCCCGCATCGGTGATTGAACCACCGGCGGAAGCCCTGACGGTAAATTTTTCAGGCAGGCCATATACAAGGACGTCGCCCGTACGTGTGAGAGGTGTGCCGTCATATAACTTGCTGGCACTCTGCGCCACAAGCGTGATTTCTGTTTTATAGACTGATTCGTCTGGGTTAAGAGCTTCTTTAAGCGAATCGAGTAAAATCAGACGCTCTTTTAGATCAGGGTTATTGCTGATCTGCTTAAGAAGAAATGCATTGAAATCGATACTTTCGAGTTCTTCGGTCACCGGCTCAATATCCGCCATGCCGTCCCTGTTGGCATCTGTGAGGGTCATCTTATTGCCTGCCGGAACTTTAATGGTGCGTAGTTCACCGTTTACATCTACATATTTGACTTCAACAGTTCCCTCAAGGACACCGAGACGCGTAGTCTCCACGGAGGCTTTCGATCCTGTGTCAGAGGAAACGGCAGTTGATGAAGTATCTGCTGCCGGGGTAGGAGATGCGGATTCGCCGGCTGACGCATTTTCCCCTGTCAGATTCCCGGTATCCAAATAGATAATTGTTCCGCGGATACTGATGGTCATTGTAGATGTTCTGATATCGAGCTTCTCTTCTTTATCCAGTTTCTTCTGCACGTCAAGAAGAAGCTGACCGTCTGTGAGCGTCAGCTCCATGTTATTTGCCTTCTTTTTGAATTCCACGCGGCTTAGCTCATCCATCGTGATGACTTTATCGGAATCGAGCCCGACAGATGCGGTGCTTTCCTTTCCGGTGGTTATGGCTTCACCGCTGCTGAAGCGCACATTTTCAAGAACCGCGCGCTTTTTTCCGGATGCGTCTGTGATTTCCACCGTGCCTTCATGGCGGAGCAGGCGCATGGTGGAGGCTGTGTAGTCCTCAGCGAAGACCTGAACCGGGAAAATGCCGGTCAGCAGGATAACTAGTGTTGTGATTATCAGTCGGATTTTGGCTTTCATAAGAAACTCCTTTTGATATATAGCATTTTTGACAGAAGCAGTTTTATCACTAACGAAGAATTATCGAGATGTAAGTCTGCGATGAATGTGAAAAATGATACTTCTATCGAAGATAGCTTAGAGTGGAAATAATATTTTTGAATCATCGTCTTATACGGTGCGGCGCCCTTTATGGACATGGCTCCGGACGACATACATAAATCGTATATCAAATATTCGATGTAAACAAAAGCAGACGAGCCTTTTTCTTGACAAGCAGCAGGTGTTTTTTTACAGTATATGTGTTTGGGCGTTTACCTGCAGCGAGACTTGAGTATGGCTATGAAGCGTAGCAGCAGGGTACCAAGTCCATAGGAGCCGCAGCACCGCATAGGCGTGGAGGTTCATTTAACAAGTATGTTCAGGAGATGAGAATTACTATGAAATATGAATTGTTTAAAGGCAGGCCGGAAACGGACGAAGACCGTCTCGATAAAGAAATCGCGTGCTATGATTTTCTTGATTCACTTGGGATGGAATATGAGCGGATCGATCATGAGGAGGCCAATACAATGGAGGCCTGCCAGGAGATTGATGAGGTGCTGGGAGCTGTTATTTGCAAAAACCTGTTCCTGACCAACAGACAGCACACCGCTTATTATCTGCTGCTCATGCCCGATGACAAGGTCTTTAAGACGAAAGAGATCACGAAGCAGATCGGCTCCGCGCGCCTCAGCTTCGCCTCGGGCGATGAGATGGAGCGGCTGATCGGCTGCACGCCGGGTTCGTCCAGCATCCTGGGGCTGATGTTTGATAAGGAGAATGAGGTGCAGCTCGTTGTCGATCAGGATGTCCTTAAGGGTGAGTATCTCGGGTGCCATCCCTGCATCAACACTTCATCGCTGAGGCTTCGCACTGCGGATGTGTTTGGCAGGATGATCAAGGCGCTGCACCACGATATGATGGTGGTGGAGCTGCATGGAGAATAAGAGATAATAAGAGAGTGATTTTTGGGTGTAAGGCGTGATTTTTGGCAGAGGCAGCAGATATGGCCCAAGGTGGGTGGTCTGCTGCCTTTTGTTTTGGTGAAAAAATGTGATTTTTGGCAAAGGCAGCAGATATGGCTTCAGGTGGGGCGATCTGCTGCCTTTTGTGTTGGTGAAAAAATGACCCCAGGACGAAAGGCAGCAAAAAGCCCGAGCATGAGGTGTACCCCTAATGGTGGAGTTATTGGAACCGTTTTATCTTAGCGGATTAAAAGCTAAGCAGTATGGTAGTATTGATGTGGCGTAAGAAAGTTAATAGATTCATGGGGACGCTGATAAATATAAAAGTTCCAGACA
>JAFRCB010000132.1 GCA_017404585.1 Lachnospiraceae bacterium | reverse complement strand
AATTCTTTATACTCGTCGCTGTCTTCTTCAGATGCCTCTCCGGTTTCATGATCGTCAAACCAGCCGTTCCGTTCCTCTTCGTCTATTGCACTGCTTAGAATCTTCGCAAGCTCTTCTTCCTCTTCATCGGTATAGCCGGTCAGCTCTGTCGGGATCTCGGACAGGTCAACCTTAGCGAAGATCTCCGCAAGCTCTCGTTCATTCATTTCCGACAGCTCCGAGATCCTATTGTCCGCCATAAGATCCGCATACTCTTCCGCCTCGTTCGCATATTCCTGATAATCGACCGGGACCTCTTTAAGCTCCGCGAGCTTTGCAGCCGTATATCTGCCATGACCCTTGACGATAAGGCCGGACCGCGTGCTCACCGTAATCGGAGCCCGCCATCCGTTTGATCTTATGATCTCGCTCAGCAGCCTGATCTGCTCATCTGGATGATGGTTCGGGTTGTCCGGATTCGGTTTTAGATCCGTCGTGGCCACGATTTTATCATGTGAACAGAAAACCGGGATTCCGTCAGCTGTTGCCTTAGGCTTCGCTTTTGTCTGATATGTCAGCTGCTCACTTGTCATTATTCTGCTCCTCCAGGAACGATGGCATCGGGATCCATCCTCTGACTTCCTCGTCTGCAATCGTCTTCTTGAAGTGCGGCGAATATATCGCCCACCGGTTTACGTTCTGTTCTTTGAAGTTCGCATTCTTTAGCCAGTGTCCCTCGTGCACGCTGCCATCTTTCAGAACGACCAACACCGGCTTTCCTTGCACCGGTCTGTCCGTCCGGATGTAAAGCGGCATGGCATCCACTTCCTGGACTCCTTCGAGTATGCTGCAGGCGAGCCTGTCATAATCGTTCATGTCAAGCGTCACTCCTCCGGATGCGTCGCAGTTGAAAGACTGCTGGAACATGTAGTCGGCAAGCTTTGACACTGCATCTTCTTTTGTAATCAGTCCACTCATTCCTTGGTCCTTTCTTGTTTTTATAATTAAGGGGATACATTGATCCCATACTTCGCGCGGATCTCTGCCACAGCGTCAGGATTATCCTCAGCCCACTGCCTGGCTTCTTTCCGACTTGCTTCCTCAAGCTCAGCCTCACGTTTAGCTTGTTCTTCTCTCGCTTCTTCGACCGCTTTCTTATGCTCAGCGTCCGGATCGTGAGGCTCACGGTCGTCATACTTCCCCTCGAGGATCCTCGCCATGTGATCAGCATCAAGCATCCAGTCGAAGTCCGCCTTCCAGCCACGCTCGTTTTCCCCGCGCATATATGACGACAGCTGCGCCTTTGTGAACAGCTTCCTGAAGATGTCAAGGTTCTCGCCATAAGCGCTCCACCGGTCAATCACCAGCTTCACACGATCGTAAGACACCTCGACAGATAACGCCGGATAGCTTTTGCATATATCTGCGTATAGCTTGAAGACATCGGTGCAGATTTCGGCCTGTTCAAGAATCGGGGTAGCATGCTCAAAATTATAAAAAATTTCCTCCGCTTCTTCCTCCGGTTTTTTATCCTCAGGATTGTTATTAGAGTATGAGGATGTATTATCTACTCTACTCTTCTCTACTCTACGGCTGGACTTTTCTCGGACGTCCTTCGGACGTCCTGCGGACATATTGCGGACATCTGTTGGACATTCTGCGGACGCATTTCTTTGATTACGCTTCCGCTGCTTATCCGCTTCGCGTCTCTTAATAAGGGATCCCGCAAATTCATCCCAGTCATGAACGCGCAATTCGCCATCATCCTGGTCTATGAGACCAGACGCGATGAGCGCATTCACAAAGTCGCCAGGATCTCCATCGTGCCAGTCAGCTGCTCTCGCAATAGATCTATCACTAACTCCATCGAGCGATCCGCTCGGCGTGTTATCGAGGCCCCATGTCCAAAGTGACACAAGGAGCCCGATTGCATAAGGCACCGGGATATCAAGACGCTCAGATAAATCCAGTATCTTCTTGTTGTCTCTTATTGATTGCTCGACCTTAATCCAGGCCATAGCTTTGCTCCTTTTTATGATTTCAGCGTCGTCCTTCCGGGCGCCGCTCCAGATTTTCAGATTTACAGATTATCAGCATACCGCACAAAAGCGGAGCGGAAGCCGATGCCGCCGATCGTGTTCGTGCGAGCGCCGAGGCCGAGCAGATAGAACAAGCCAGCGCTCGTGCCGATGGCCCAGTGGCCGCCGCGACAGACAAGGCTTTCGCCATCGTTGTCAATCCAGCACCAATCCTTCCAGTCAAAACCTTCTGGCGGATATAGCGCGAGCCTCTTCAGGACGTCCGGGATCTCACACTTTGTTTTTATGTCTTTGAAGAAATCCCCGCCCCAGTCAAGATCCTCATTATCATCATCCGTTATAACCATGCGATTGCCGTCAATTCCATAGATCACAGGCTTACCTTCAGATGTGAGGACCGGCTGCCAGTCATCCGAGTCTTTCGACTGGTCAGCTCCTGCAGCTGCTCCATTGTCCGGGATGATCTGAAGTCTTCCATTCACAAAGCGAACCCCTCCGACAAACTCGACGACATTTCCAACAAGATCAGCGACCCCGAGAGAAGTGCCATCGTGATTCCATGTATTAGGCCCGGATCCAGTGAGCGTCCGGACGTCAAATTTCTCTCCGTGTCCGCCATCATCATCTTCACCGCTGCTGATATTCCCGGTCGGCCTGATTCCGTGGTTATAGCACCAGAGTGCGATTGCCGCCCACTCGTCGTTTGTCATAAGATGCCAGCCAGGTCCTTTGCTTTCGCAGAGACTGATCGCTTTGTCAAATGTAACATTAGCCTCTGGCACCTGGAATGGCATCGAGTAAGGCGTACCGTCAACCACATAATTCTGATATTTGCTTATGCAATATTCTTTCACAGGTCTTCCCTTCAGCGTCTCAGGAAGACCAAACTCATCCGGTGCGAATGTGACCATCACATCCGGATTGCCTTTTTCATCGTAGATTATCTCGTTCCTCATTTTGCAGCTCCTTGTTCTTTTTGTAGTCCTTCAGCCACTCCTCGTATTCAGCTCTGAATTCGGGATCCTTAAAAGCATCCCGGATCATTCTCCCGAGGATCTTCGCGCCGAATCTGTAAGCGTATTCAGGAATCGCTTCCGGATCCATGCTTATATTCACTTGTTCCGTGATCGTTGTCATGGCTGCGTCTTTCCCTTCCGCGTATTCCCCAGCATATCGGACAGATATAATCGTGTCCCCTCAGATCGAGGGTGAGGCTCACATTCCATTCAGACCCGCAGATGCAGCAGGTCTCATACCGTCTTCCTTCCCTTATCATTTCTCGCGTCCTGACTGGCGGTAAATTTCTGAGCCATGGCTGCCACCTGTATGGCTTCCATCGCAGCGTGGATCGCCTCATCGTACAGACCGCCAGCGCTCACATAAGCCTCGACGTCGCGATCGTTTTTGATGCAATCCCAAAGCTCGTCCCAATAAGCCTCGACGCCATCCATGGCATCTTTCAGCTCCTCGAGTTCTTCTCTGATCACGCCAGCTCCATCATGATCCGATGCAAATAGCGCGTGGATCTCATTTGCATCGCGGAGTTCAAGATCGCACACGGTCTTTACTCCATCTTCCAACTTGTTCATCTTT
>JAFRCB010000131.1 GCA_017404585.1 Lachnospiraceae bacterium | reverse complement strand
TTATCGCCGTATTTTTCTGAGAGCAGCTCATGCTCCGTCGCCTGATAGGCTTCGTCTGGTTCAAGCTTGGGGGTGGAGGAGGTCAGCTCTTCCGCCTGATCGCACAGCGCCTTGATCTCTTCTGCCGCGTTCTCGTCGTCGGCAAGAAGCTCTGCGCCGCGTGAGAGATTCGCTCTGTAGCGCTTTCTGTATATCTCTACAACCCTGAAGGAGTCGCGGATGTCCTGGGAGTAACGACCGATTCCCGTCTCACAGGCGAAATGATGGTCAGAGCGTACGCGGAAACATATGTCCCTTACATCAGGCAGAACTTCAAATCGTCCCGCGTGTTTCTCTATATGAACTGCAAGATTCCGGGAGAAACAATTGTTGAAAGCGGGCTTTTTATACTCAAAATCACTGAGTGATTCTTGTTGTGCAGCGTTAAGTATAGTCCCGCATGCGGGACCTGGTGTGGAGGAACTCTATGCAATTCCATTTTATTTATCTTGCAGCCGGTTATTCCAGACGATTCGGGGCAAATAAGCTTCTCTATCCATATGACGGAACCCCCATGTACAGAGTGCTGCTGGGTCGGCTTGTGAGCATTCTGGAATCTGACGTTCTGGTGAAAGATATAACGGTCGTCACTCAGTACAGGGAGATCGAGGATGAAGTCACTCGTATCGGCAGGGAGACTCTGAAACCGGTGAGATGCGTCATCAATCCGGATCCTTCGAGAGGTATCTCATCATCAATCAGATGTGCTGTCGAGTATCTGGCGGAAGAAAATGAGGAGCTTGTCTTCCGTATGGATGTCACAGATCCATATGAACATGCATATGCACCGGATTCCACCGATCATGTTCTTATCTTTTTCGTCGCCGACACGCCTCACCTTACGGAGAGGACTGTGACTGATTTTATTCATGCATTTGCACTGAGCGGAAAACGGCTGGGCTGCATAGGAAGGCAGGGAGAGATGGGAAATCCCGGCGTATTCGGCTCGGAATTCATACCTGAACTCATGAAACTTGAAGGCGACAGGGGAGGAAAGCGGATCCTCCTTGCTCACAGAGACAAGGTGTTTATTTTTTCCGATACAAATCCCGAAGAACTGGAAGACATCGATTACTCATGCTAAAATAATATGGGGAACAATTTAGCTGGAGGGAATAATGAAACTTTATATTGCCGGTGGCGCATCTGAACACGGAAGAAATTCCTTCCTCGTGGAGGGAAAGTCGATCCGGATACTTGTAGACTGCGGCCTGATGCGAGAGCCAAATGGCAGTTCAAGACCATTTTTATCGGACGAACAGATAAAAAGCATTGACTATCTATTTCTCACACACTGTCACGCTGACCACGCCGGAGCTGTCATGTGGCTGTATGAGCGCGGCTTCAGGGGCATTGTCATCGCCAGCAGATTCACGCTGGACACAATGCCCGGACCTGTGCGTGACTGCCTGGTGCTCGAGGAACTGGGTGAGAGAGGTGCGAAAATCACATTGGATCACGGTCTCAGTGTAACGTGGGGCAGGAGTGGACATTGCATGGGAAGCGTATGGCTCCTGTTTTCGGCAGAGGGGAAGAAATTCCTCTTCTCGGGGGACTATGTCGAGAAATCGGCTGCTTACAAATGCGATAAGATCCGGGATATTGCAGCTGACCTCGCTGTCATCGACACAGCCTACGGTACGAAGGGAGAACGGTGCAGGGAGAATCTGAAAATCTTCAAAAAATATGTATCGGACGAACACACAGCCCGGCGCATAAACTTTTATCCGGTCCCGTCACACGGGAGGGGCCTCGATGTCATACGTATTCTTATTGAGAACGGTTGTGAAGTCTATGCTGACGAGTATCTGATCCAGGAACTCCGCGAAACGGAGGGAAGAAAAAACTGGCTGAGAAAAGGAATGATCCGGGCTTCGGAATCGGATCACCTTCACCCGCTCATGCAGTTTCCGATCGGTTACGCCTGTGTCCTTCGGGCACGGCAGAGGTGGCAGCAGGGCAGCGGCAATTATCTGAAAGTCAAGGAGTTTTCGGAAAAAGCAGTTTTGCCCGGCTCCGCAATCGTCGTACCTGATACTCAGATCGCCAAGGAGTGGAACAGGGACACTGCGCTTCATATCCATGACGCAGGCGGAAGGATAGTACTCACCGGGAAACAGATACCCGGCGGCTGCGCGAGCAGGATGCTGGCGGCAGGCATGGCAGATTTTCTCAGGATATCGGTCCATCAGACCGCCGAGGAACTGAGGGAGCTTCGCAGAAAGAACAGATTTGCACGGATAGTGCCGTTCCATTCGGCTGAGCAGATGTCATTTGCCGAAAAGAATATCATTGTCATGAAGCCGATGGAGACTATCGAGTTCTGACCACCGCGATGGAGCCTGCTATATTTACACTTGACACAGTATATAGCAGTCTGCATATGTCGGTGACCTCAACATCGTGTGGGTTTCATGAAAAAACTCCTTAAATAATGCGTATTCCGTGAATAAAGTGGTGGAAAATGCTGAATCTTTGTACTATAATTAAACAGGAATATAGCTTTTCGGCTAAATTAATCGGAACTTTTTCGATTTGTTTGTGCGGTTTTTACAAAACCGTTATGAGGGGGCTCTCGTAGACAGTGACCCGCAAAGCCGGATGGATTTAAGCATCAAAAGGGGACACAGTCTCCGAAATAATTAATTCAGTCTAATCTGACATTTGAGAGGAGAAAACAATGGCTGCAGCAGAGAATTATGTCGCATATGTCGGCACCTACACTCACGGAAAAAGCAAGGGTATCCATATTTATGACGTAGACGTAGCGGAAGGCCTGCTTCACCTTCGCAAGGTCGTTAAGTGCAACAATTCTTCTTATCTGACAGTATCCAGAAACGGCAAGTATCTGTATTCTATCGCAGATGAAGGCGTTATCGTTTTCGAGATCAGCCCAACAGGTGATCTGAATGCTATCAACCAGATCGACATTGGCGGTATGAGAGGAAATCATCTTTCGACAGACCTGAGCGGCAAGTATCTCTTCGTCGGCGGGTATCATGACGGCCGTGTCACTGTCGTTCATACGCATCAGGACGGACGTCTCGGCAGCGTTATGGACGGAATATTCCACCGCGGGCAGGGCGCGATCAATGAGAGGTCTTTCCGCCCGCATGTAACCTGTGTACGTGTTACTCCGGACAATCATTTCCTCTGCGCTGTTGACGAGGCTCTCGATCAGATCATCCTCTACAGAATAGACCATCGCACGAACACGCTGAAAGAAGTCGATGTTCTCCGCATGGGCAAGCAGGTCGGTCCGAAGAGTATTCACTTCAGCAAGGATGGATTCTTTGCCTATGTTCTCTGCCAGATAACGAATGAGATCCGTGTATATCAGTATTATATCGATCAGCGCGGACTTCCGACGTTCAGACAGATCCAGGAAGTTTCAACTCTTTCCAATGCAAGAGATCCGTATGATGCTGCATCCGCTATGCGTCTCTCCTATGACGGCCAGTATGTATTCTGTGCTACTTCCGGAGACGACTCCATCGCCTGCTTCAATATCGACCAGTCGAACGGTATCCTTGAAAAGAAATTTGCTCTTCCGATTTCCGGAAACTACCCGAAGGATGTCGCGCTCTTCCCGGATCAGCAGCACATTGCTGTTGTCAACAACGGACAAGGTACGATCACTACATTCAAGATCGACTATGACAGGAATATCATTATGATGAAGGGTAAACCGCAGACACTGGATGCTCCGAACTGCATGGCATTCCATAGGATTGAGGAAGCTCCGGCAGAAGTCCGCGACGTTCCGGAAAGCGAAGCGGAAGCGAACGCTCAATAATATTAAATTGACCACAAAAAAAAGAGGCTGCGCGCGCAGCCTCT
>JAFRCB010000130.1 GCA_017404585.1 Lachnospiraceae bacterium | reverse complement strand
TCCATTTCATGATCGATCTGGAAGGCGGCCCCTGTGTGTACAAGCGGCTGTCCGGCTGCGGGTCGGGGACGGAATATCTGGCGGTCACGCCCTGGGGTGATTTTTACCCCTGTCATCAGTTTGTAGGCACAGAGGATTTCCTGCTTGGCAATGTAGACAGCGGTGTGACGAGGACCGATATTGTAGAAGAATTCAAGAAAGTGAACGTCTACGCGAAGGAAGAGTGCAGTACCTGTTTTGCGCGATTCTACTGCAGCGGGGGGTGCGCCGCGAATTCCTACAATTTTACAGGCGGAATCAATGACACGTATGAGATCGGCTGCCGGCTGCAGAGAAAGCGCGTTGAGTGTGCTATAATGATCAAGGCTGCAGAGGCGGATATGTGATAAAAGAGACACGAAAGGTGCCTTGGGCGCCTTATTTTTAGCAGAGTGTTCTCTTGGAGGAGGTTGTGTTATGAAGAAGAAAACAGGAATTTTTGTCATCCTCTTGTCGGTGATCGTGTCGGTCGTCATGATCTTCACGGCTCTGGCAGGATGGGGCAGTACCAAAAGAGGTGCAATGCAGAACATTAAACTCGGCCTTGACCTCTCGGGCGGTGTGTCAATCACTTATGAAGCTGATCAGGCTGCTCCGGCGATCGACGATATGGATGACACCGTGTACAAGCTGCAGCGCCGTGTCGAAGAATACTCGACTGAGGCCAATGTGTACAAGGAAGGCACCAACCGTATCAACGTCGAGATTCCGGGTGTTACCAATGCCGATGAGATCCTTGAGGACCTCGGCACACCGGGTTCTCTGTATTTTATTGCCGAGAAAGATTCGGACGGCAATACGAGTTACCATTACGACCAGACGACAGGCGAATATGTCCTCGATTCTACAATTGAGGAACTCGAAGACAAAGGCGCGATCGTCTGCACAGGTTCTGACGTCGCGGATGCCCAGGGCGGAGTAGACTCTTCCGACACTTCAGGCAATAAATATGTTGTTTCTCTCGAGTTTACATCTGAGGGCACATCCAGCTTTGCGGAAGCCACATCCAAAGCGTTCTCGGCGGGCGAGTCCATCGGCATCTACTATGACGGCAGATTTGTCTCCGTGCCGAAAGTCAACGCGGCAATCACGGATGGAAAGGCTATCATCGAGGGTATGGATTCCATCGAGGAGGCAAGAGAGCTTGCATCCTTCATCCGTATCGGCGGTCTGAAGCTCACTCTGAATGAGATTCGTTCAAATGTAGTCGGTGCTCAGCTCGGCCAGGAAGCCATTCGCACGTCTCTGATCGGCGGCGCGATCGGTCTTGCTATTGTAGCTGTCATCATGATGATTGTTTACCTTGTACCCGGTGTTGTCGCTGCATTTGTCCTTGCGCTTTATGCGGCAATCATGCTTGTACTCCTCAATGCGTTCGACCTTACGCTTACCCTCCCGGGTATCGCCGGTATCAGTCTTTCCATCGGTATGGCGGTCGACGCGAACGTTATCATTTATGCGCGTATCCATGAAGAGATCACTGCAGGCGGCGGAGTGCTTGCGGCTATCCGTTCCGGTTACAGCAAGGCTATGTCCGCGATCATCGACGGCAATATCACGACTCTGATCGCAGCGGCAGTGCTCGGCGCTCTCGGCACCGGCACGATCCGCGGCTTCGCCATGACTCTCGCACTCGGTGTCGCTCTTTCCCTGTTCACCGCATGCGTGGTAACAAGATATATCGTATATGCTGTTTACGCTGTCGGTGTTCGCAACCCGAAGTACTGGGCAAGAACAAAGAAAGAGCCGGCATTTGATTTCATCGGCAGACGCAAACTTACATACGGCATTGCGGCAGTCGTCATTGCAGCAGGTCTTGCGGCTATGATCTTTAATGCTGCAAATGGCAGACGTGCCCTCAACTTCTCTCTTGAATTCCTCGGCGGCACATCAACGACGGTAGGATTCAATGAGGATTACACCCTCAGTGAGCTCGATGAACAGGTCAAGCCGGTAGTCATGGATATTACAGGGGATGCCAATGTGTCCATGCAGAAAGTCGTAGGCAGCAACCAGGTCATCATCAAGACCAGAACACTGGATGTTGAGGAGCGTATCGCTCTCACAGATGAACTCGAGAAGAACTTCCAGGTAGATTCCGAGAGTATCACGACAGAGAATATTTCGGCAACGGTCGGCAAGGAAATGAGGAACGCAGCTATACTCGCGGTCATTATCGCGGTCGTTCTCATGCTGCTTTACATTTTCATCCGGTTCAAGGACATCAGATTTGCGACTTCTGCCGTCATTGCCCTGCTTCATGACGTTATGATCACGCTGACAGCGTACGCAATCCTGCGCATCTCAGTCGGCAACTCCTTCATCGCAGTCATGCTGACGATCCTCGGTTATTCCATTAACTCCACGATCGTTATATTTGACCGTATCCGTGAGAAGCTCGCGGGAGCTACAAAGAGCAGTGACCTCAGGGCTATTGTGAACGGAGCGATCAATCAGACGCTGACGAGATCTATCTACACGAACCTGACAACACTGGCTTCCATCCTTGTTCTCTATATCATGGGTGTAGCCTCCATCAAGG
>JAFRCB010000129.1 GCA_017404585.1 Lachnospiraceae bacterium | reverse complement strand
CCGCGCAGAAGGTGAAAATGTGATCACTTATGCCATGGGCAGTGTAATGTGCGAACCGGAGTATGCTCTTCCGATAGAAGGCGGGGCAGATGCAGCTGTCTATGTCCTCTCGCGTATCTCCGGTGAGGGAGCAGACCGCAAACCCGTCAGCGGTGACATCCTGCTGACTAATTCGGAGATCCGGGATATCCTGGAACTCGATGCCCTGTACGAGCACTTCATGCTGGTACTGAATGTCGGTGGTCCCGTAGACTTAACGCCCGTAAAGGACATCGGCAACATCCTGGTCCTCTCGCAGCTCGGCGCCGAGACAGGCTGTGCCCTGGCCGATGTACTGCTTGGAAAAGCCGTGCCATCCGGTAAGCTGACAACCACCTGGGCCTCCTGGGATCAATACTGTAAACGAATCCACTTTGGCTATACCGATGAAACCGAATATCGCGAGGGCGTCTATGTCGGATACCGGTATTTTGACACCGTCGGCGAGAAAGCGCTCTTTCCGTTCGGCTACGGCTTATCTTATACGGACTTTACCGTGCGCGATGTACAGACAGTTCTGGACGGCAGTACCGTCACCGTTACCGCGCGGATCGAAAACACAGGCGCTTTTGCCGGTAAAGAGGTCATCCAGGTCTATGTCACCGCCCCCGAAGTCAGGCTGAAAAAGCCATGGCAGGAGCTGGTTGGCTTTACAAAGACCAGTCTTTTACAGCCGGGCGAAGCACAAACAGTGCTGATCTCGTTTGATATGTCCGATATAGCTTCCTTTGATGAGGAGCGTCTCCTGTACAGCCTCGAACCCGGAAAATACATCGTGCGGGTGGGCACCGGCAGCACGGACACCGCCCCGGCAGCAGTACTTTTGCTGACAAAAGAGATCACTTCCGAGCAGGTACAGCCGATCGCACCAAGGACGGATCTGGCACTGGCCAAGTTCGTGCGCGCCACATCGATCGAATATATTCCTGAACTGCCGCATTTTAAGCTCGAACCGGAAAGCGTGCAGATGCCGGTCTTAGCCTGTGATAAGGATCATGATGCCGGGACCGATATTCCAGCGGTAATATCTGCTCTCAGCGACGAAGAACTGGTCTATATGGCAGTCGGCCGTTTTTCAGAACAGAAAAGATTGGCAAGCGTCATCGGAAATGCCGCCTCCCATGTAGCCGGCGCTGCAGGTGAAACAACCTCTAAACTTGTTGATAAAGACATTGCACCGCTCATCATGGCTGACGGCCCGGCGGGACTGCGCCTTGCCAAAGCGTATTTTGAAGATGAGGAAGGCACCCACGCCGTGGGCACAGGGCCGCTGCCGGAGGGCATGCTCGATATGCTCAGTCCCCCCTTTCGCAAAATCCTCACCACTCTCACAAAAGGTAAAAAACCGCCGAAAGAAGCAGAGATCAGGTATCAGTATTGTACTGCAATCCCGATCGGAACCGCTCTCGCACAGTCATGGAATCTGGATTATGCTGAAACTCTGGGCGATATGGTCGGAGCAGAAATGGAACGCTTTGGCGTTGACTTATGGCTCGCACCGGCACTCAATATCCACCGCAGTATTCTCTGCGGCCGTAATTTTGAATATTTTAGCGAAGATCCTCTGATCAGCGGTAAGTTTGCCGCTGCGATCACGCGCGGTGTCCAGTCCCATCCGGGACGCGGCACGACGATCAAACACTGCGCGGCGAACAACCAGGAACTGAACCGCTATTACAACAACAGCTGTATGAGTGAACGCACCCTGCGCGAGATCTATCTGAAAGGTTTCGCGATCTGTATCCGCGAGGCACAGCCGCTTGCGCTGATGACCTCCTATAATCTGATCAATGGCCGGCACACGTCCGAAAACCGCAGCCTGATCGAAGGCTTTCTTCGAACGGAGTGCGGATTTAAGGGTATCGTCATGACTGACTGGGTGTTCTCTGTCAGAAACCGCGGCACGAAGTTCGCCAGAGCACATGCAGGGCGCGTTGCTGCTGCCGGCGGGGATCTCTTCATGCCGGGCAGCATGGCGGATTATGAGATCGTCTTAAATGCCCTGAAGACTGGCATGGTCAGCCGCAGGCAGCTGGAGATCAATGCCGCGCGCGTGATGCGGCTCATATCGACTCAGGACCACCGGCTTAGCCGGTGGTTTGCTCTGCGGCTAGAAGCCGCGGGTCCCTGCTTGCCTCTAAAGAGGCTCTGAATTGTCTGCCTCCCGCACTACATTCTCGGCAGACTCTGAAGAGCCTTTTTATTTGCTTTTGTTTACTGGCTCACCCGTAAACGGGTCATAGTATTCCTTCAATGTTATTTGGTCGTATTCGTAATCTTCTTTCAGCTGGTTTCGGATATATTCTTCGATCTTCTTTGCATTCTTTCCCACTGTATCAACATAATATCCTCTGCACCAAAAGTGTCGGTTACCATACTTGTATTTGAGGTTGGCATGCCGGTCAAAGATCATTAGGGAGCTTTTCCCTTTCAAGTATCCCATTATTTCTGACACACTGTACTTTGGTGGTATCCTCACAAACATATGGATGTGATCCGGGCAGCATTCGGCTTCTATAATTTCTATTCCTTTTCTCTTACACAGGGAGCTAAGT
>JAFRCB010000128.1 GCA_017404585.1 Lachnospiraceae bacterium | reverse complement strand
GATCGCATATGTCGGGATGGCATGTCTCTTAATATAGGCAGCCCGCTTTTTTTCATCAAGTATGATCTTCAGTTCCCTCACGACGTAGCCGAGCTCATTTTCAAGCTCGAATGTGATGACCGGGTGCTTTATCTGGGCAAGGGGAAGCCTGACAGAAAAGCCTGTGAGGAATTCCCCGTCTATGCCGAGAAGATCATTGACGTCCGCCCTCGGATAGCGCTGTACGTCAAATGTGAGAAGCCGGCTCCTGTCGCGTATCACGATCTGTGGGATGAGTCCTCCGTGCTCATAGCTCCAGCCCCGGATCACCAGATGGTCGCCCTTATAATACCTGTTGTCGATATTGTAGAGAATCCCTGCCTCAGCCTGGGAGAGCTTCGGGCGCAGCTTGTCGAACGGATCGTCGCGGCCCGCTTTCACAGAGAGCTTCCGGTAGGCCATCATGGCCTTATTGCCGGACAGAAGGGCTGCGTAGCTGCCCCTTTTGATTCCCTCGTTCCTTGCCTTGTAGTAGCGTTCCTTGAGGGTCTCCATCTCCTCTTTCAGCTTTTCATATTCCTCTTTATAATTGATCGTATCTGTGCTCATCAGATTACCCTTTCTTTCGGCCTATGCCCTTGACGGTCTGAAGTGCTTTATATGATTTGGATCCTGTCACATCCTCGAACATGCGCTTCCATGTATCGCGGTCTGTCTCCATCGCTTTGTAAGAGTATTCCATGTGGGCTTTCTCCGCGGCGTAGGCGTCTCTGTTCGTGACAAGTTCTTTTCTCACTTCGTCATAGCGGCGGAACCATTCATCATCGAGACGCGCGTACTTCGCTTTCTCATCGGCAAGCTCCTTCTCAAGCTTTCCGATCCGTCCCTGCAGGACAGCGACCGCTCTGTCGCACTCGCGCCACATATCGTAGGCTGTACCGCCCATGTTCCCGGATGGGATTGCCGGCTTTCTGAGGTCTTTCAGATCTGTGTGCTCTTTGAGAGAAGAATGTTTTGCCACCGCAAAGCTTGTTCCGTCCGGCTCCGTGATCACATACTCAAAAAAGTGCTCGTAGCTCCTCTGCATTACATGCATGTCCGTCTTAATGCCCAGAATCTTCACGGCATTCTTGAGAGGCAGAAGCTCTTCAAGGCCTGTAATGTGGTAGTAGGCGTCCCTGAGGCAGTGATAGAGGACGAGGTCCCTAGGCATGACAAAGGTCATCACCCACTCATAATCGATGAAATAGACGTCATCGCCCTCAAAGATAATGTTGCCCGCAATGCCGTCGAAGTTGGACACCTTGAAACCGGGAAGCCCGACGTAGGGCTCCGCCGCGCCAAAGACCCTTTCGAATTCGTCTGACGGCACGAACTCCGTCTCATTGTCCGGGCACGCCGTGAGGATGGATTTCTGTCTGATAAAGAGATCCTTCACATATGCCGCATCGCCGTTTCTCACGGCTTCTCTCAGCATTTGCTCGAGGGATTCGCCGGTGAGGTATGCAAATGTCAGCTTCTCCCCGTCATATTCCACAGGACATGCCTTTGCCGGAGCGTAGGCTTTCTCAAGGATCTCCGCGTAGGAAGATATGCGTCTCAGGTGTTCGCGGCCCTCCTCGTAGCAGGCCTCCTTAAAGACACGCTTTCCCTCATCCGTCTGCGCTATCGTCGTAATAATTGAAAATCGTCTGCTCCTCTCGTCGGAGCACTTAATAAACAGCTTTCTCATTCAGGCCTCCTCCCCGCACACGGCTTCGATGAGGAAGGAGTTGGCAAAAGCTGCTCTCTCCTCCGTGCCCTTAAGTCCCGCAAATGCCTTATTCTGCGAGAACAATGCCATTACATCGAGATCGTAATTGGCGTTCTCCGGGAAATCAATATCAGCATCCTTTATATTGTCGTCGCTGTAGATGACCGTCGGGAGCTTGTAGTCCGGGAAAGGATAATAAAAGTATATATCCCTGAACCCTGCGGCGCTCAGCATCTCACAGAGCTCTGACCTTGTGAACGTCCTCACGTGGTCTCCCTGCCTGTAACCCTCGATACCGACGAACGGGACAGAGAGATGATCCTCGTGGCTCCCGTTAAAATACTTCATGCCGAGCTTATTCTCGATCGCGATGTAGAGACGGCCGCCCTCTTTCATGACAGAACGCACCTTCTCAAGGAAATCTTCGTAAGGTCTTTCGCTGTCTATGTAGTAGCAGCCGTATTCCAGAACACCGATAAGAGTAACGACATCGTACTTCTTTTCAATCTCGATATCCTGAAAGTTTCCGACGATGATCTCGATATTGTCCATATCTTTATGCCGTGTAGCGTTGATCAGGGATCTTCTGCGTGACAGCTCGATGCAGTCGACCTTCTTCACGTACGGAGCGACCCCTCCGGTGACAGCCCCCATGCCGGCACCGATCTCAAGCACTTCGTCATCGCTTCTCAGGTCCATGGGCAGGCAGATATTCTCCCTCTGGCGGGTCAGATGATAAAGCACCGGCCAGCTGTTCATATCGGGATGATAGTAGTCAAAGCCGGATTCGTTCGAAACAATATCCAGGATGTGGTTCTCGACATCATCGCCGTCGCTGTAGAGGTCCGTCCCTTTATACCACTTATAATTCAATTTAACTTTACCGATCAGTTCTTGAGATTCCATCAGGGTGCCTTTCCTCGTATTTTATCAAGTTCGGTCCAGTAGAAATCCGGTCCGAAGCGTTCAAAGACAACTTTATTATTCTCCCGCAGAGCAAGATCGAGATTTGTCGCGTGGGTCGACGCGTAGCCGCTGCCGCAGGCCACTCCTGTCATGCGCAGCTGCTTCTGCATAAGATACGGCAAAAGAAGCCTTACCAGGTCACAGGAAACGCGCTCACCTTCGTCCGTGAGAATGCTGATCTCGCCGGCTGCATTTGCAAATGCGTCCGCGCGGGCGACAAAACTTCCGCCGTAGGGATAGACCGGCAGGTCATCGCCTCTGATGATCGGGAAGGTCATGTCAAGCTTTGCGGCAAATGCCTTAAGCTCGTCGAAATGTCCTGCATAGCCGTCCATGAGAGTCTCAAAGTAAGCTCCGTACATGGGCAGCGGCGGGACCAGAAGTCCTATGTGAGTTTCCTCATCCAGCGTATCAAGAAGATTTCCGATGACGGCCCTGCTGCCGAAGAGGGCTTCCATATCGCCGTAGAGAAGGCTGGCTTTTGAGCTCTTCATAACGTCTCCCTGCGGCTCCGGCAGATCAAACGGATTAAGGATGAGCACGTATTTTGCGCCGATAGCCATCATGGAGGCCTGCCTCAGTTTTTCCGCATACGTTTCATCTCCGTCAAGATAAATGACCTTGATCTCGTCCGGAATGCTGCGGAGATATCGTCCTAAGAGCGCTCTGAATTTCGCTTCGCTCCCCAGAATAAAAGCCACAGCCTCGCCCCGGACAAATGAATGACGACTGACCTCGCTGTCCGGGTAGAAATTGACATGCATGGTCTGGTGGATCTGGGCAAGATCCTGCAGGCGCAGAACGTTCTCCCACATAAGCGCGGGATCGTAGCCTGTATGGGCAAGGACTGCCTCGTAGGCGCGGATCTGGCTCTCGCCGGCATTATTCTGCAGGTTGATCATATAGTCGGAGAAGAAATTGCGCCGCTTCAGAATCGGGCACTTTTTGTCCCTGATCAGCTCTGCCGCGTGGTAGGCGAACGGTGCCGGAGAGTATTCTTCGTACTCATCCGAGTCCACATAGGCCTCCCACTTATAGCCGAGATCGGAAAAGTACTTTGTGAAAACAGCTTCATAGCCCGCGATGGAGTCCACATAGGAATCCGGGTTCCTCATATTCGTGATGAAGTCCCGGTAAGAAAAACTCATGAAGAAATCCCGGCGAAGCGCTAAGAAATGCGAATTCAGGTGCTCCGGCATATAACCGTAGGGTATGACTCCGTAGGGATCGACCGTCAGGCTGTAATGCTCCGTGATTCCCCAGAAATCGAGATCCCGGACGTTCATCTCCCTGAACATCTCCGAAAATGAATCCAGAGGCCCGAAGAATGTATAATTCATGAGGACGAGCTCATCGTACTTCGAGAGTTCGTGGAAGCCCAGATCGAATATGCCTTCCCTGTAGCCGGCCACATCGAACCCTGTGTTCGGGCGGTAAAGTACCCGGTCGCAGCAGGCAGAAAGCTCCCTTCCCGCCTCCTCGGTGAGAAAACCGTTGACCACAGTCAGGACGTAAGATGCGTCCTCCCGGATTGCCTCCAGCATATTTGTCATATAACGGTCAACAAGCCCGTCTTTGTCGAAATACAGGACGATAAAGCACCGGTTCCTGTTATTCTTTTCCAATTTCATCTCAGAGAATTCTCCTCATTAGAGTTCGCTGTACTGTCATAAATCAGAATTTCTGCGGAAAACTTCAGCTGTTTTGGATCCGTGACAGGAACTCCCGAAAAGGTTTCCAGCCTCCTGTTCGCTCCGCTTCCGCCTTAACAAGTCCGTTGGCCATATAAGCCCAGTTATCCATATGGATCCGGGCATAGGAATCGGACAGGAGCCAGGCGGAATAATACCCTTCGCTCTGTGCTGCAAACGGATACAGCCTCTCGATCGCGTGCAGCACCGTTCCGTCGATAGCGACCGGCTCCTTTGGAAACTCCTCATACTGCCAGTCGTGATCGAACAGGACCTTCAGGGCTTTTGTCCTGACCCAGAACTCCGAACCGAGCGGGGCTACCGGCTCACATTTCTCATCCATGGGGGCACAGATTCCCAGCTTCTTTGCTGTCTCTTTCGTGACCGCAAAGTTCTCTCCCCACTCTCCGAGACCCGTGGTCGGGAAATACGGGCCGTGAAGCGGGACCGGCGGGCTGAGAAGTCCGAGATCCGGGTGATCCTCGAACAATTTGATTACATTCTTTACGTATGTCTCCGTCGGGAGAAGGCACTCAAAGCACAGAATTTCCCACGCCCGTCCGATAGACCGCAGCGGAATCTGCTTTACCTTCTTGTCGTGGATCTTGAGGACAAGATCATAGTTCATAAAGATATCCTTGCAGGTCACAAGGAACGGTCCTACGTCCCTGCCCCTGTTGCCGGATATGCGGAATTCGACCCTGTGATCCTTTTTGATCTCGTCGAAATACGGCTCTATGATCACGCGCTTTCTCTCGTCCGGTACTGTGACATAAATATCAATGCCCTCCGGCATGTTCGAGGCATAAGCCGCGCACTCCTCCGCAAGATCATCGTAATAGATATGGAGGATCAGAGCGGTCCTCAGTCTGCTCTTTTCGTCTCCGCAGACAGCCGGCTCTTCTGACGACGCAGGTCCGTTTCCCTCCGGCCCGTCGAAACTCTCCCGGGATGCTGCTGTCCGGTCGAGCTTTGTCGGGACAATGTAGGTCAGCCCGAGCCGCTTGCGAAGGTCCGCCATATTGCAGGTGCGGATCAGGTTCGCTGCGATAAGCCTCTCGTCATAGTTCGTCTCGTACTTTATATAGGCGAAGGCCTCCTTCGCGGCCTCGCCGCCGCTCCTTTCGAAAGCTTCCATATAGTCGTGGTAGAATGTCCGCTTCTTCATGACCGGACATTTCAGGGTCTCCATGCAGTATCTTGGAAAATCCCGCAGCGGATCCCAGGTGTACTCGGACATTGCGTCTCCGTCACAGTAGACATCCCACCTGTATCCAAGGTCCTCCATGGCCTTCGTGAAAACGGCTTCATGGGTGCCTATCGCATCCTCGTATTTCGTAATGGCAGGCATCTCCTCCCACCATTTTCTGAAATCCTCTGTCCTCATAAAGTCTTTTCTGAAGACCTGAAAAAAGCTCTGGATGTGTTTAGGCAGGTACCCGTAAGAAATGGTCCCGAAAGGATCAAAGGGCGCACCGTAAAACGCGGTGATTCCCCAGAAGTCAACGTCCCTTTCTGCCATCGCTCCGAACATCTCGGAGAACGGATGAATGGGACCGTAAAGCGTATCATTGCAGATCACGGCCTCATCGTACGAGCACAGTTCCTCATAACCGTGCGCAAGAAGCCCTTCCCTGTACGCTGTGATGTCATAACCCTCATTTGGCCTTACCATCACCTCATCGGCAATTTCTCTGACCCGGGCTTCTCCCTCCTCCGAAACATCTCCGTTTATGACAACGCGAAGGCAGGAGACCTCACTTCGAAGGCCCGCAAGAAATGCGTCAATATATAAATCTACAATACCGTCATTATCATGCATGACATAGACGGCAAGTCTTTTTACTCCGCTGTCTTTAAGGATCAAAGCGCTACCCTCTCAGTATGTCCGTCCATCGATCGTCGTCACGGACTCCATATCATAAAAGCCGACAGTGTTCTTGTCTGAGATCACATTGATATCACAGACGTCATACAGCCTGTTGTATACGGTGAATCTGTTGTGTGCAAATCCGACAACGCCCAGAGAAAGCAGATAGCTTCTGCCCTGCAGTGTCATGCGCTGTCTGAAATCGATCACGTGCTCGGTTCCGGCCTTGTAGATGCCGGTGTCGATCCGCTCAAGCATGGTGTTGGTGCCTGTGACTTCGGTTCCCTGCGGGTCCTTGATCGTAAAGCAGAAAAGCGGGTCCTGTATATCCTCATTGAAATGCACTTTCATGCGGATAATGAACTCCGACCCCTTCACTATGCCTGAGTTTATTTTACCGTCCTCATCGATCAGGGCGAAGTCTACGATCTCCGCCTGCTTCTCGCCGTAGTCGAGCAGCTGCGGGTTCACCTCCAGCTTGCCGTACCATCTGCCCTCGGCGTTCTCCGGTTTCAGATAGCGGGATATTTCCTCCTCGAGGTTCTTCCTCTGCTCCGCCGCCGGGACCGTGACCAGAATCTGTTTGTAAATATCGATGACTTCCTTGGGCTCACCCTCGCAGTTCTTGACCCCCTTGTTGAGAAGAACGACTCTGTCACAGTACTTGGCTACCGAGCCCAGATCGTGGCTGACAAAAAGGATCGTCTTGCCCTGCTTCTTGAATTCCTCGAACTTGTGGTAGCATTTGGCCTGGAAGAACACGTCGCCGACGCTTAGGGCTTCATCGACGATCAGGATCTCGGGGTCGATGTTTATGGCCACGGCAAATGCGAGTCTGACGAACATACCGCTCGAGTATGTCTTGACCGGCTGATTGATAAAATCGCCTATATCCGCGAATGAAATGATCTCCTCCAGCCGGGCATCGATTTCCTCGCGTGAAAAGCCCATGACCGTACCGTTGACATAAATATTCTCCATGCCGGTGTATTCCGGGTTGAAGCCTGCTCCGAGCTCCAAAAGGGCCGAGATCCGGCCGTACACCTGAACACTGCCCATCGTCGGCGAAAGTACGCCGGTGATGATCTTAAGGATCGTGGACTTGCCGGAACCGTTAGTGCCGATAATGCCCACGCACTCGCCCTTCTTAACGTCAAAACTTACGTCGTTCAGCGCGAGGATCTCTTTATACCTCTTCTGCTTTGAGAGGCCGAGCGACTCGCGCAGGCGGTCTGTCGGTTTATCATAAAGCTTATAGGCCTTTGTTATGTTGTTAACAGCGATTGCAATTTCCTGCATAAATCCTCCATGCAGGTCCTTTAGGGTCCTGCATTCTATCACGGTGGGCACGCCCACCTCTTATCAGAATATCCGCATACGAGCACAGGATCAGAGTGTGTCCGCAAAATGTATCTTGAGCCGCTTGAAGATAAAGGCTCCGACCACGAAGAAGATTGCCGTCACCGCCCAGAAGTAGAAAGTGAGGTCGAATCTCTCCCAGAACCAGACCTTGTTCATCATGGAATCGCGGTAGCCGTTCACGATGTAGAAGATCGGATTCAGCTTGAAGACCGTGATCAGCCAGCCCGGCATTCTCGCGCTCATGTTGTCAATATTCCACATGATCGGCGTCATCCACACCTGGATCTGGATAATAATCGAAATGATCTGCGAGAGATCGCGGAAAAAGACGACGATCGAGCATGTCGCGTAACACACGCCCAGACTGTACATAAACAGGCAGAAGGAATAATAGAACACCTGCAGCGCGTGAAGGTCCGGGATGTGACCGCTCAGAGTAAAAAGCACCAGCATCAGGAATATGAAGAAAAGATGCACGAACAGTGCTGATATTTCCTTCACGATCGGCAGGATGGATATCTTGAACACAACTTTTTTTACAAGATAAGTATATTCAAGAAGTGCGTTAGTTCCGCCTACAAGTGTATCCTGAAAAAAGAACCAGGGGACAAGGCCGCATATGAGCCAGAGCACGAACGGATACGTGATTCCCGTCGGGGCCGTCACATCAGCCGCGCCGAGACCCACCTGAAATACGAACCAGTAGACAACAATCGTAATCGCCGGCTGTATGAAAGCCCAGACAATGCCGAACACAGAGCCGGCATATTTCGTCTTAAAATCGTTTCGCGCGAGCTGCATGATGAGTACACGGTTCTGAATGAGCTCCACGGGAAGCGTGGAAAACTTCTTTCGGAACACAAAGGCTACCGCGCACATAAGGTCGAGAAGGACAGCGATGATAACGTTCTTCACGGTGTTCTTCGCGCGAAGTCCCGGCAGAACTTCAGCGTAGATCTGATCCGGTCCCTGTTCGAAGACGATGAACGGATCTCCTTTTTTTGTCGTCACTTTAAAGGAGCCCTGCGCGCTCTCGTACGAATCGATATCATTGTCATTCAGAACTTTTGATGAGTCAAACAGCTGTTCGTTTTCACCGCTGACGAATCTTGCCCCTGAAACACTGTAGTCTGCCTCCGCCGCTCCGAAGTCGATTCTCACATATCTGGTCGTGAGCGGAAGGGTGAATTCCATCGTGACATCCTTCCCGATATCCCCGGTCTCATACCCTGCGGTCTTCTGGTTCGACGGGGCAAAATCCGTCGTGTC
>JAFRCB010000127.1 GCA_017404585.1 Lachnospiraceae bacterium | reverse complement strand
TGATTGCTGCCTTTGGTCCTGGTGGGTTTCATCGGGTCAATGGCAGAGGCATCAAAAACTTGATTTTTGAGCATGATTACTGCCTTTGGTCCTAGTGGGTTTCATCGGGTCAATGGCAGAGGCATCAAAAACTTGATTTTTGAGCATGATTGCTGCCTTTGGTCCTAGGGCGATTCACCGAGTCAATGGCGGAGGCATCAAAATCAAGGATTTTCGCCGGATCAGTTGCATCCGCTTGAAAAGCTGAATAATAGACAGTGAGAAACAGGCAACTTCAGACAAAATAAGAACAAATATAACAGGATAAGACAAGAAGCGAAGTGCTCCTTGTGCTAAATTGGAACCACGAATTAAGATTTTACCCGACCACAAAAAGGAGTATGACCATGGAAAGAAAGTACCCGCATCTCTGTTCCCCGATCACACTGGGACGCACGACCTTCCGCAACCGCATGTTCTCAGCCCCCATGGGAGGCACTGATATTGCAAATGACGGCTGCATCGGACCCAAATCCACCGCCTTCTATGAACTCCGTGCAAAGGGCGGAGCCGGCGCCGTCACTGTCAGCGAGCTGATGGTACACCCGAAGACGGACGGCTCCCACGCATACCATCTTGATGAGAGCATCCTGAACTCTCTGGCCTCCGCGACATACACGGCTGACGCGATCCGTCGCCACGGCGCGATCCCGTCGATTGAGCTCTCTCATTCGGGCATGTTCGCCGGAACATATATGACAGACAAGAGCAAGCAGAAATCTCTGAGCCAGTGGGGACCGTCGGACACAGTGCGCGCTGACGGCGTTCAGGTCAAAGCCCTCACGAAGGATATGATTGACGAGATCGTCGGTGCCTATGCTCATGTGGCCGGACTTGTGAAGAGAGCGGGATTTGAAATGCTGATGGTGCACGGCGGTCACGGCTGGTTGATCAACCAGTTCCTGTCTCCGATGTTCAACAAGAGAGAAGATGAGTATGGGGGAACGATTGAGAACAGGGCTAGATTTGCAATCGAAGTGCTGAAAGCAATCCGTGAAGCGGTCGGACCGTTCTTCCCGATCGAGTTCCGCATGAGCGGTGCTGAATTCGTCGACGAGGGCTACGGAATCGAGGAAGGCATCGAGATCGCTAAACTGGTCGAGCCGTACGTTGACCTCATTCATGTCTCCGCGGGAACTTATCAGAAGACGTTCGGGATCACACACCCGTCCATGTTCACGGACCACGGCCGCAACGTGTTCCTCGCAGCTGAGATAAAGAAGCATGTTTCCAAGCCGGTCGCAACGATTGGCGGTCTCTCCGACCCGGAGCAGATGGAGGAGATCATTGCGTCCGGCAAGGCAGACGTCGTCTACATGGCACGCCAGCTCCTGGCAGACCCGTTCCTTCCGAGAAAAGTCACAGAGAACCGCGACGGTGATATTGTCAAATGCCTGCGCTGCTTCACATGCATGGCCGAGCGCGCCGCCACATCCACCCGCCGCTGCACAGTCAACCCGATCATCGGCCGCGAGATGGAGGGCGATGAGGTCTATCCGGCACCGGTAAAGAAGAAAGTTCTGGTCGCCGGCGGAGGCCCGGGCGGACTTTATGCCGCATGGACAGCTGCCCGCCGCGGACATGAGGTTATTCTGTGCGAGAAAGAAGACACTCTTGGCGGTATCCTGAAGAGCGAGCAGGCACTGCCGTTCAAGCACGAGATGTACGAGCTCTCCCTCACCTACGCGAAGTTCTGCCGCGACGCCGGCGTCGAGATCCGCCTGAACACGGAGGTCACGAAGGAATATGCGGAGCGTGAAAATGCCGATGCCTTGATCATCGCCGTCGGCTCCAGCCCGCTGGTCCCGCCGATTCCGGGTCTTGAGGGTGAAAATGTTGTCATTGTCAACAATTATTATAAAGAGAAAGACAAGGTCGGCGATGAGGTCGTCGTCATGGGCGGCGGTCTCGCCGGCTGCGAGTGCGCGATCCACCTCGGCATGGAGGGCAGGAAGGTCAGGCTCGTTGAGATGCGCGACGTTCTGGCGCCGGATGCAAATGTCCGCCACCGCCCGCTCCTGCTTAAAGAAATCGACAAGTACGTCACGGTACACACGGGCCACAGGGCTCTGCGTGTGACATCTGAAGGTGTCGTCTGCGCTGACAAGGACAATAATGAAGTTCTTGTTCCGGGCGCGAGCGTTATCTGCGCGCTTGGCCAGAAATCCCGCACCGATGTTGTGAATGAGCTGCTTGACGCGGCGCCATTTGTACGCGTGATCGGCGACGCATCCCGTGTTTCAACAATTACCAATGCGGTCTACTGGGGCTATCACGCTGCGCTCGATATCTGAAAATAGCATTTTTACAAGGGCTGCCATGAAAGTGGCGGCTCTTTTTTCGTAGGGATTGACCGGATAATTCCGGGCAGGAGAAAATTTGTTCTGTTTTTTATTTGGATGACCGTCTGTACGGACACCTGCTATGGCATAAATATAGTATAGAAACGGTACAGGAAAAAACAAGCTGTTATTTACATATATTTATGCTATGGGAGGTGCAATATGAAGGGTTATGTGACAGAGAGCGGATACATGGGATACGTCGGTGACGGGTATGTCCTGTTCGCGAGCGAGGCGGATTATATCGAGTATACAAGAGATTAAACGTAATTCAGGGATGGTTCTTTCATGTGAAGCAGCTCAGTCAGGCTGTAATGATTGTTTGCGCCGGATTTGGAGACTTCGTTTCAGCCTGTTTGGGCTGCTACTTCACGTGAAAAGAGCTGTCCCCAACGCGTCGAATGACAACTGTCCAAAAGAAATTCGCCCACACCCAGCCAAGCCCGGAGGCCAGGGCCACGGCGGCAAGCCCCATCCTGCCTATGAGCAGGTAGGATAGAAGTATGCGAAGAGTAATGTGACTCGCCGCCCCGATAAAGGGATACTGCACCTTGCCGATCCCGTCGAGGTAGCCCACGAAGGCATTGCCGGTGAAGCAGAGGATATAAAACAGGGCGATCACGCGCAGGTAAGATACAGCAGCCTGCAGGGCATCGGCATTTGCGCTGCCGAGCATGAACGCGGAGGAGGCGGTCGCGCCGAGGAAGAGAATCGCCGATGAAATCAGACCGAGCGCGATGAGAAGCAGCATGCTCCAGCAATAGGTGCTTTTGGCCTTTTCTTTATTTTTGGCTCCGGTGTATTGCGCAACTACGACCGAGGTGGCGGCGGCTCCGCTGTCGCCGAAGGAATTTGCAAATCCTTCTATGCGCGTAGTCGCAGTATATGCCGATATTGCGGCAACTCCGGCAGTATTGACAACGCCCTGGACCAACAGCTTGCCGAGATAGAGGCTCGACTGATGGAGCGCAGTGACCGCGGCAAGGTGGGCGGTGCGGGTGAGCTTTGACGCGTCTAAGTACATGTCGCCTTTGTGGAAGGCGAGCTCAGGAGTCATTTTTCTGATATAAAGGCAGCCAAGCACCGCAGAGAAAATCTGTGAGAAGAGTGTAGCGCAGGCAGCGCCCCGGATACCGGTGTGCAGGTAGGCCACGAACAAAAATGCCAGTACGATATTCAGGAGAACACTGGCAAACAGTATGAGGAGCACAACGCCGGTCTTATTCACGCTGCGCAGGATCGCGTTGCAAAGGTTATAGAGGTAGGATGCCGGCAGACCGAGCAGAATGAGGACCAGATAGCTGTGGACCGGGGCGGTCAGCTGCGCAGGCACCTGAATTAAAGTCAGAAGCGGTCTGAGGAACAGGATGGAAATGACAGACAGTAGAATTGCGATACCCGTCCCGCAGGCAGCAGTCAGAAAGTGCTCGTTGCGGAAGGCTTCCATGTCACCGCTCCCGAAATACTGGGAGAAGATCACAGATATGCCGGCGCATGTGCCGACGATTGCAAATATGAACAGGTTCATAACAGAGGCCGCAATACCCACCGCGGCGAAGGAGCCGGCATCAGCATAATGTGCAAGAACAAAGGCGTCAATCGTGTTGTAAAGCTGCTGAAGAAAGCTTCCGAGAATCAGCGGGACAGCCAGCCTGATGAGCTGTTTGGGTATCTCGAGTGAAACTTCGGCTTTTCGCCGACGGAGGGCAAGGGTGGTGTACATGTCATTCCTCTTTCCGGTAACAATGCTGTGTTTTATGTATCAGTGCGAGTCGTTTTCGAGTGACCGGGTGTCATAATGCTGCCTGTCATGGCAGGTAATCTGTGAATTCCCGGATGCCTGAGTGCTGCCAATCAAGGCGAGTCATTTGTGAGTAACATGCTGTCAAATAAAGTTGTTGGATTAACGTGGGTTCTTTTTGACTGGCTGTATCATCAAGGATTAATAATAGTATAAAAGGAATGGTGAATTGAGTAAAACGAAAAGAAATCAAATATAAATTGAGAAAAAATCAAGGAAGACCTATAATAACATATAAGGAGTTCCCCGCCCAAGGACAGAGAGTTCTGCCGGGGCAGAAGATTTCGGCGCAGAGGCAGTGGGATTCTAAAGTATAATGTTAAGAAATCTTGCACTATTTGCCATAGGTCAACCGAGAGGATTTTATTTATGAACACTGAGAAACTGCAAGCCCTGCTCACTGTACTGGAGCAGGGAAGCTTAACCGCTGCTGCAGAGCGGCTTCATTTTACTACATCCGGAGTGAGCCGCGCGATTGCCGGGCTGGAAGAGGAGCTGCAGGTGGATCTGTTATATAGAGGAAAGGATGGCGTGCGCCCTACACCGGAGTGCGAGAGACTGTTGCCGGAAATCAGAGAGCTGCTCCACAGAGAGCGGCTGCTTCTCGAGAAGGCAGGAGAAATCCGGGGACTTAAGGTCGGACGTGTGGTGATCGGGACAGCCTACAGCCGGTACTATCCGGAACTTAGTCAGTGGGTGAGGGCATTCAGGGAGAAGTACCCTGGAATCGAGTTTCACTTTCGAAGCGGCTTTAGCCGGGATCTGATAAGCGGACTTGAGAGTCGTGAGATTGATTTATGCATAGTCAGCCGCCGGGAGGGAGACTTTGAGTGGAAGCTTATAAAAAAGGATGAGATGGCAGCCTGGGTGCCGGAAGACCATCCGCTCATGAAGGCAGTGCCCGCCAGCGGAAGTCCGGCGGTTCCGCTGACGGTATTCGAACAGTATCCTTATATAGATATTCATCCCGGTCAGGATACAGATAATGCGCGCATTCTTGCCGCAAACCGCATTCATCCGAATGTACAGATGGAGACGGATGACCTACTGTACGCCTACTCTATGGTCAAAGCCGGACTAGGTATCTGCATGAGCAACCGCCTGACGGTCTTCTTCGAGGAGGGCGATGTCCGGACTCTGCCGCTCGACCCACCCCAGTACACGGAGATAGGGCTCGCGTGGAGGCGGGATGCGTCTCCGGCGGCGGAGGCATTTGCAGCATTCCTCGCGAGACAGTGGTGACGATTCTTTTTCAAGTGGAACAGGCTCAGACAGACCAACGTTTTTCGATGAAGATGATGTTTGCGCCGGATTATGAAACTTTGTTGCAGCCTGCCTGAACCGGTCCGCGCGAGAAACATTTCATTTTACCCCAGCATCCATTCCTCGAACTCGCAGATATGCGGCGTGTCGGTGATGAACTGCAGAAGGTCGGACTCGAACTCCCTGATGACGGCGCTCTGGCGCGCGTTGGGGTAACGGTTGGTCAGCATGTAGCAGATCCGGGGACTCGGCGGATCCTTGAAAGTATAGTGGACCAGTTCCGCGTCCGCATGAAGAGCATGGATGACGGATATGGGAGCGACTGCCCAACGGCCAGGCTTATTCAGATAGTGCTGAAGCATGGAGCCGGTGTTGACAGTGAGCAAATGATATCTGTCCGGACTCCAATGCATATCGTGCCACTCCTGAACGTCCTGTCCCCAACGGATAAAGATCTCGTCCTCGGGGCGCAGCTCCTCGCAGGGCATATCATTATGATAGGGACTTGCGCGGTGGCAGAGCAGGTACATGAGTTCCCGGTAGACCGGCTTTGAGACGATGTCCGGATACCTTGTCTGGCTGAATACAAAGCCGAGGTCCGCTGTCCGGTTTTCCACAAGACCGTGGATCTCATCGGAGTGGTGGGTCCGAATTGTCAGACTGATATCGGGGTGCTCATTGACGAAGTGATTAAAAAGCGGAACAAATGTAAAATTGTTGATTGCGTCGACGCTTGCCACAGTGAGAGGCTGAATATTGGAGAGCGTCTTTAAGTGTTGCGTGTCCTTCCAGAGAGCGGCCCACTGGCTGGCGATCGAGACAAATGCGGTTCCGTAAGGCGTCAGCTCGATGGATCGCTGTCCGCGGTTCCTGGTAATGAGGGGGGATTCCAGTTCCTCCTCGAGGAGCTGCAGTCGGCTGCTGACCGTTGACTGCGAGACGTACAGCTTTTTGGCAGCGGTGGAAATGCTGCCGTAGGAGATAACAGCGAGAAAGGTTTCAATCTGTTCATAAGTCATAATGCAATATCCCTTTCAGTTCAGGTGCGGCTTTGGCCGCTTTTTTTGTGTCATTCAAGTCGCGATAGCGAGCCAAGGAGCGGGATTCACGTCAGAGTCAGCCGACGCAGTGGGCTTTTTATGCCCGATAAATATCGGATATACCGATATTATAAAGCAAAGATATTCGTTTTACAAATACTTCTTCGTATAGTACGATGTAATCACAGAGAGGAAAACCTGCTGGATAATCGATTAAAAAGCG
>JAFRCB010000126.1 GCA_017404585.1 Lachnospiraceae bacterium | reverse complement strand
GGATATACCTGTCCTCGGCCGCGCTGACCGGATTCCTGCGAAAGGAGAGCGGATACTGCTCGGGTGGAAGCACAATCTGGGCCTAGGTGCAAGAGCAGAACTGCTTGCCGACGGACCGTTAAAGAAAGAAATCGAAAAAATCGTGGCGGAGGTCGCGCGCTGTCTCGGAGTGAGATTTGCTTCTATCGATGTAGCCCTCACTAATGAAGGGCTTAAAGTTCTCGAGATAATCTACGGCGTCATGATGGAAAATTTTGCAGGACATGATAAAGAAAGCCGTGAAATTTACAAGTCAATTTATCTCGACGCGATCCGCCTCATGTTTGTTTGATATCGCCTTATTCGCAGCGCAGACAGACCGTATGTCCTGTCTGGGAGAATCATTATGCAGTGGAAACAACTTTTGAGTACAAAGAGATCGGGAACTGAGGAAGGGATCCGCGCAAGGGCCGACCTTCGCTCGGAGTTCGAAAAGGATTATCACAAGATTATCAGCAGCGCATCTCTGAGACGCCTGCAGGATAAGACACAGGTATTCCCGCTCGATAAAAGCGATTTTATAAGAACAAGGCTAACCCACAGTCTGGAGGTCTCCTCTGTCGGCAGGTCACTTGCTCAGAATATTTCCGAGCGAATCATAGATCAGAGACTGGACCCCGACTTCACACTTGAGACCGAAAAAGCCATCACTGAGGTCATTGAGTGCGCCGGACTTATTCATGACATAGGCAATCCGCCTTTCGGGCATTTCGGAGAGGAAGCCATAAGAGAGTGGTTCGTAAAGCACCTGCCTCGCCTGCAGATGGGCGGCAAACCGATCACAGATATCCTGACCGAGCAGGAGCTGGGCGATTTTCTTCACTTTGAGGGCAACGCCCAGGGACTTCGGCTGGTCTCCAAGCTTCATTTTGCAGAAAACGGCTGCGGTATGAACCTTACATATTCTCTTCTCTCAACCATGATCAAATACCCGAGGTCCTCCACATCGATGAACCCCGGATCCGCTTTGATCAGCGAGAAGAAAATGGGATATTTCAAGTCGGAAGAGGAGCTGTTTTCACGTGTTCAGAAGATCACGGGAACTAACGGAAAGCGCAATCCGCTTACTTTTATTCTCGAGGCTGCCGACGACATAGCATATGCCACCGCCGACATCGAGGACGCATTCAAGAAAGGTTTCTTCGACTATCCGACATTCACTGCAGAGCTCTGGAAGCGCAAGGTCGATAAGGATTACATCGAGGAGCTGGACGAGATCTATTCCCGGGCGGCCCAGGGGCGAAGCGAGAAAAAGTCTACAAAGAAACCGAAGACGAATAACGCCCACTGGGGCGAGCTCGGTTCCTACATGGACAGCCTTAAAGGCAGCGGCTACACGACCGCGTTCGGAGGAAACGTCCACGACATGGGAATGTCCGGCGAATATGTCAGTCCCGGAGAATATGCTCTCATGACATGGCTGTCCGAGATGCAGAGCGTACTCCTGCTTGCAGCGGCGGAAGGCTTTGTTGCCAATTATCAATCGATCATGGAGGGGCGGTACGAACGGGCACTAATATGCGACTCAAAGGAAGCTGTGCTCCTGCATGCGCTCGAGAGCATCGCCTACGACTACGCCTTCACATCCATGTCCATCTACAAGACAGAGATAGCTGCCAATAACATCCTTACGTATCTGCTGAATAAGCTGGTTCCTTCAGTGCTGCAGTACGACCGCGAGACTCCGCCCGGGCTTATGGAAGAGAAGTTCCTGTCCCTGATTTCGGAGAATTACAAGCAGATTTATGCCTGGTCTGTGAGAGGAAAGACCGATGAGGAGAAACTGTATTACAGACTCCTTCTCGCGACCGATTCCATCTCCGGAATGACTGATTCGTACGCAAGAGACCTGTACACGGATCTTAACGGAATCACCTGATTTTCGTTTACAAGAAGGGGGCTCTAAGATATAATAAAGATAGCTTCCTGGGGTGTTCGATCCCCCTATTTTTCCTGAACCTACATTTGAATTAAAGGGATTCCAATATCGTCGGTCTCAATGTCAGGCCTCAAGCAACTACCGGAGGAAGACAGCGGGCAGAGTGAGGTTACCCACCTGGCTGTGGCTAGGCGTCAGCTTTATAGGAACGGCATCCCGGGACCTTAATAAGAATTCGGATTGTTACGAAATGCCAGGGCAGATCAATGCCCCGGATGTCATCAATTGAACAGGGAGTGTGCTATGTCAATTACGAGTAAAGCTTTTGGAGTAACTGCAAATGGCGAGAACGTAACTGCATATACAATCACCAATAAGCAGGGAGCGTACATTACGCTCCTTGATTTTGGCGCAATTTTGCAGACAGTTTGTGTTCCGGACAAAAATGGTGTATTGACTGACGTTGCGTTGGGACTCGATACGGTGGAGAAATACGAAGGAGACAGCAACGGTTTCGGTGCCACTATAGGCCGTGTCGCCAACCGCATAGCGGGCGGAACTTTTGAGCTGAACGGGGTCCGCTATCAGCTGAATAAAAATGAAAATGGAATTACCAGCCTTCACAGCGGCCCGAACGGCTATCACAAGCGCGTCTGGCAGACATCATTTGAAGGAGACAACAAAGTCGTATTTTCTATCTGCAGTCCTGACGGAGATCAGGGATATCCCGGAAAGTTCGAGATTTCCGTCTCTTACACATTCACGGACGACAATGAGATCATCATTGACTATGACGGCATTTCGGATGCAGATACACCGGTCAATATGACCAACCACAGCTACTGGAATCTGAACGGTCACAATAACGGTTTTATCTATGACCATGAGCTTCAGATCCATGCGGATTCCTTCTTCCCGGTAGATGAGAAAAGCATACAGGTCGGCTATACGTCTTACGTCGAGGGAACAGTGTTCGATTTCCGCCTGCCAAAAGCGATCGGCGCGGATATCGATGCCAATGTCCTGCAGCTCCGTCAGACCGGCGGCTTCGACCACCTCTGGCTGCTGAACGGGGAGGGATACCGCGAGGCCGCGTACGCAAAGGGCAACATCTCCGGCATTACTTTGAAGGTCTTCTCCGACCAGTACGGAATCCAGTTCTATGCCGGCAATTTCATCAGCGGACCGGACGGCAAGGACGGAGTGCACTATGAGCCGAGGAGCGGCTTCGCCCTTGAGACGCAGATGTGCTCTGAAGCTTTGAATCAGGATGTGTTCCCGTCGATCATTCTGAAGGCCGGAGAGAAGTATCACACTCGGACAGCGTTCGTCCTGGGTGTCTGATTTCACGTATCGGGGACGGTTCTTTTCGCGTCATACTATCGTGTGAATCGGGGACAGTTCTCCGCGTCATATTAAGGTGTTAGGCTGGGACGACTCTTTTCACATGATCAAATTTTGAATTATTAAGACAGGCTGTTCTTGCGAGTGGCTGCCGGCAGCAAAGCATCCATCTTCGTGAGAAAAACATTGTCGGTCCGACTGAGAGATCAAAAATGCGTAAGCATTTTTAAGCTCGCAGGGCAGGACCGACGTTTTTCGATGAAGATGATGTTTGCGCCGGTTTTTAATTTGGCTTCAGCCTGTCTGATTTTTTGATAGATCACGTGAAAAGAACCGTCCCTTTTTCGCGCTCTATATGACGTGAAAAGAACCGTCCCCGGCGCGTGTCTCTTGACAACCGCGATAATTGACAGTAGAATAAACTTTTGTATGTGGCGGAGTATAGCCACATCCCTTTGAGGTATTCTGCCGGACTGATTCCGGCGTGAAAGAGGAGAATATTATGAGTGATATCGAACTGAAGGTAAAAGAGATTCAGGACTCCGCGATCGAAGCATTAAAAAACGCGGATGGACTTGAAAAACTGAACGAGATCCGTGTCTCTTTCCTTGGAAAAAAGGGTTCCCTGACACAGGTCTTGAAATCGATGAAGACTGTCGCCCCGGAAGATCGCCCGAAGGTAGGCAAATGGGTCAACGACGCCCGTTTTGCCATCGAGGAAAAGATGGAGGAGACAAAGAAGAAACTCGATGCCGAAAAGATGGAACGCCAGCTCGCGTCTGAAGCGATCGACGTGACACTGCCGGCAAAAATGAAGTTCATCGGCCACCGTCACCCGAACACGATCGCTCTCGAGGAAGTCGAGCGCATCTTCGTCGGCATGGGTTATGAGGTCATTGAAGGCCCGGAAATCGAGTACGATGATTATAACTTCACAAAACTCAATATTCCGGCAAATCATCCCGCCAAGGACGAACAGGACACCTTCTATATTACAAAGGATATTCTCCTTCGTACACAGACCTCCCCGGTTCAGGCCCGCGTCATGGAGCAGGGCAAACTGCCGATCAGAATGATCTCTCCGGGACGTGTATTCCGCTCAGACGAAGTGGATGCAACGCATTCCCCGTCCTTCCACCAGATCGAAGGCCTTGTCGTAGACAAGAACATCACATTCGCTGATCTCAAGGGAACACTGGATGTATTTGCCAAAGAGCTGTTCGGACCGGAGACTAAGACAAAATTCCGTCCGCATCATTTCCCGTTCACGGAGCCGTCGGCGGAAGTCGACGTGAGCTGTTTCAACTGCGGCGGCAAAGGCTGCCGTTTCTGCAAGGGCTCCGGCTGGATCGAAATCCTCGGATGCGGCATGGTCCATCCGCATGTTCTTGAGATGTGCGGCATCGACCCGGATGTCTACACAGGATTCGCCTTCGGCGTTGGTCTCGAGAGAATCGCTCTGCTTAAGTATGAGATCGATGACATGCGTCTTCTTTATGAGAACGACGTCAGATTCCTGAAGCAGTTCTGATTCGGATCAGAGCAGACTGATATAAAAATCAAGCTAAAAGACATCTGCAAGTCAAATTACAGCGGCAAAAAAGCCTAATAAGAAATCGAGGATTAATATGAATACATCACTTTCATGGATCAAAAGATATGTTCCGGATCTCAATGTGACAGCCAAAGAGTACGCGGACGCGATGACTCTGTCCGGAACGAAAGTAGAAAATTACGAGGAGCTCGACAGGGATCTTGACAAGATCGTCGTCGGAGAGATCCTCACCTGCGAGGACCATCCGAATTCGGATCATCTTCATGTATGCACAGTCAACGTCGGTGCGGATGAGCCGCTCCAGATCGTCTGCGGCGCTCCGAACGTTGCTGCTGGTCAGAAGGTTCCTGTTGTTCTGGTCGGCGGACGCGTTGCCGGCGGCCATGACGGCAGCAAAACTCCCGGCGGTATAGAGATCAAGGCAGGCAAACTCCGCGGAGTGGAGTCCTACGGCATGATCTGTTCTATCGAAGAGCTGGGTTCCACCCACGAAATGTATCCGGAATCTCCGGAATACGGCATCTATGTCTTCCCCGAAGACACTGAAATCGGTGCGGACGCAATCGATCTTCTCGGCCTGCATGACGCAGTTATCGAGTATGAGATCACTTCAAACCGTGTTGACTGCTACAGTGTGATCGGCATCGCCCGTGAAGCCGCAGGAACATTCGGACTTAAGTTCCACATGCCGGAGATCAAAGAGACAGGCAACGACGAGAAGGCCTCAGATTATATCGACGTCGAAGTCATCGACAAGGATCTGTGCCCCCGTTTCACAGCACGAGTCGTAAAGAATGTCAAGATCGGTCCCTCCCCGAAGTGGATGCAGAGGTGTCTCGCTTCGAACGGCATTCGCCCGATCAACAACGTCGTCGATATCACGAACTATATCATGGAAGAGTACGGCCAGCCGATGCACTCCTATGACTACGATATGATCGCGGGTCACAAGATCATTGTCAAGCGTGCAAATGACGGCGACGTCTTCACAACTCTCGACGGCCAGGACAGACATCTCGACCATGACGTCATCATGATCAACGACGCTGAGAAGCCTGTCGGTATCGGTGGTATCATGGGCGGCGAAAACTCCATGATTACTGACGACGTAAAAACTGTCCTCTTCGAGGCAGCCAACTTCAACGGCACCAATATTCGTCTGTCATCCAAGAGAATCGGTCTCCAGACCGATGCCTCCCAGAAATTTGACAAGGGTCTTGACCCGAATACTACGATCCTCGCTGTCAACCGCGCATGCGAGCTCATGGAAGAGTTCGGAGCAGGTGAGGTCGTAGGCGGTTATGTCGACGTCTATGACGAAGTCAAAAAGCCGGGCGAAGTCGTCTTTGAACCGGAGAAGATCAATGCGCTTCTGGGAACAGCATTTGCACCGGAAGAAATGATCAAATATTTCGAAGCTGTCGATCTTAAGTATGATGCCGAGAAAAATGTCGTAGTTGTCCCGACATGGAGACAGGATGTTCTGCGCACATGCGATCTCGCTGAGGAAGTCGCAAGATTCTCCGGCTACGATAAGATTCCGACAACTCTTCCGCAGGGCGCCGCAACAGCCGGCAAGCTTCAGTTCGACCAGAGAGTACTCGGTCTGGCGCGCGATGTAGCGGAAGACTGTGGATTCAACCAGGCATACTGCTACTCATTCGAGTCCCCGAAGGTATTCGATAAGCTTCGTCTTGACGCTGACGATGTCCTGCGCAAAGCTATTGAGATCGCAAACCCGCTGGGTGAGGACTTCTCTGTCATGAGAACGACTTCCCTGAACGGTATTCTGACATCTCTTGCAACCAATTATAACCGCAGAAACAAGTCCGTAAGACTGTATGAACAGGGCAATATTTACCTCCCGAAGGCACTTCCGCTGACGGAGCTGCCGGACGAGAGGATGCAGTTCACATTTGCAATGTACGGCGAGGGCGATTTCTTTGATCTGAAGGGTGTCGTCGAACTGCTTCTTACCAAGATGGGCATGGATAAGAAGGCCGCCTACAAGACTGATGTCAAGAAGAATTACCTGCATCCCGGCCGCCAGGCTCAGATCTTCTACGACGGCGTCCGCATCGGTGAGATCGGCGAGGTCCATCCGCTTGTTGCCAAGACATACGGCATCGGTGACAGGGCTTATGTCGCAGTAATCGATATGCCCGCAGCTTATCCGTTCGCTTCCTTCGACAGAAAATTCAGCGGCATCGCGAAGTATCCGGCCGTTATGAGAGATATCTCCATGATCGTTCCGCACAGCGTAACAGCTGCCGAGATCGAAGCCATACTTGAGCAGAGGGGCGGAAAGCTTCTCGAGAGCTATCACCTGTTCGACATTTATGAAGGCCCGGGCATCCTTCCGGGATTCAAGTCTGTTGCCTACAGCCTGACCTTCCGTCATAAGGATAAGACTATGGAGGAGGCTGAAATCGTCTCTGCCATGAACAAGATCCTGAACGGTCTTGACAAAATAGGGGCTAAACTTAGACAGTAAACATGAAAACATCTGACTTTTATTATGATCTGCCGGAGGAACTGATTGCTCAGGACCCTCTGGCAGATCGTTCATCATCAAGACTTATGCATCTTGACCCGGTGACCGGAAAGGTCACCCACGATACGTTCAAGAATGTGATCAATTACCTGGAGCCGGGCGACACCCTTGTCATCAACGACACAAAAGTCATCCCGGCCCGTCTGTACGGAGTGAGAGAGGGAACGCTCGGCAAAGTCGAGATTCGTCTCCTTATCAGAAAGTCCGCCGACACCTGGGAGTGCCTTGTAAAGCCCGGGAAGAAATGTAAGGTGGGCACGAGGATCCTCTTCGGCAGTCCGGACGGGACAGCGGAAAATTGTCCGCTGGTCGGAGAGATCACGGACATTGTGGAGGAAGGAAATCGCCTTATCCGATTCCATTTCGATGGAATCTTTGAGGAGGTCCTGGATTCTCTGGGTGAAATGCCGCTTCCGCCTTATATCCATCATAAACTCGAGGATCGCACCCGTTACAATACGGTCTATGCTGAGCACGACGGATCTGCAGCCGCACCGACTGCCGGTCTGCATTTCACTAAAGAACTTCTGACGGATATAAAGAACAAAGGAATCAATATCGCGCATGTGACCCTGCATGTCGGACTCGGCACATTCAGACCTGTCAAAGTAGACGATGTGAATAACCATCACATGCACTCTGAGTATTATATTGTACCGGAGGAGACAGCCGGAATTGTCAATGAGACCAGAGCATCCGGTCACAGAGTGATCTGCGTAGGGACGACCAGCTGCAGGACGATCGAATCCGCTGCCGAAAAGTCCGCCGACGGATCATGGATCCTGACGCCGAAGAGCGGCTGGACCCAGATCTTTATCTACCCGGGATATGAGTTCAAGATCATGCAGGGACTCATTACGAATTTCCATCTGCCGGAGTCGACACTGGTCATGCTTGTTTCCGCATTTGCAGGAAGGGAACATGTACTTGCTGCATATGAGGAGGCAGTCAGGGAGAAATACCGTTTTTTCAGTTTCGGTGACGCCATGATACTCATCTGATCCCGAAACTCTAATTTCAAAGGAATAAATACTATGACATTTAACACGATCGGATTCATAGGGCTCGGCCTTATCGGCGGCTCAGTCGCAAAGTCCATAAAGAGAGTCCATCCGGAGATTACAATTGTCGGATATAACAGAAATCAGGAAGTTCTGAACGACGCAGTCCGCGACGGCATCGTCGATATAAAAAGCGATGAATCGCTCGAAGCTTTTCGCGAGTGTGACCTCATATTCCTCTGCGTCCCGGTCGTCACTGCGCTGGATTTCATGGACAGGCTGCGGGATATAAAAAAAGACGGCGCTATCCTCACGGATGTCGGCTCTGTCAAGACCGGGATCCACAAGTACGTGGAGGAAGAAGGGCTGACCGACTGCTTTATCGGAGGTCATCCTATGGCCGGATCCGAGAAGACAGGTTACGCCAATTCATCCGACAGGCTTATCGAGAATGCCTGGTAGATTCTGACTCCTGCCGGTGACGTTGACGTGCATACGATCAGCGATATGTCTTCACTCATGTCTTCAGCCGGGGCTCTTCCTCTCATCATGACCTATGAAGAACATGATCATGTTACCGCGGCTATCAGCCATCTGCCGCACGTGATATCCGCATCTCTTGTCAATCTGGTCCATGATCAGGACGGACCTGAGCATTATATGAAGCTCATAGCCGCCGGCGGTTTCAGGGATATCACACGGATCTCCTCATCATCTCCTCAGATGTGGCAGGAAATCTGCCTGGACAATCCGGACAATATCTGCTCTATGATGGACGCTTACATCTCAAAACTGATCGATTACAGACTTGCAATCAGAAATGAGAATGCAGAGGAGCTCCTCAATATCTTCACCCAGTGCAAGGACTACAGAGACAGCTTCGATACAGAACCCAAAGGTTCTCTGCCCGGAGAACACCGAATCTATGTTGATATCGCGGACGAGCCGGGTGCCATTGCCCAGATCGCGACCATGCTGGCTATGCACAATATCTCCATCAAGAACATCGGTATTGTTCACAATCGGGAATATGAACAGGGGGTCCTTCGGATCGTCTTTTATGAGAAGGATGCCAAGGACAAGGGCGTCCGTGTACTGGAAGACCGCAACTATTATGTCTACAAGGAGTAATCGCCTATGATCATTGAACGAGCCGCAGCGCTTCGCGGAACCGTAAAAGTGCCCGGCGACAAATCCATTTCCCACAGGAGCGTCATGCTCGGCTCGATTGCAGAGGGAACAACATACGTGCGGGGCTTTTTGAACAGTGCCGATTGTCAGGCTACGATCGCGTGTTTTCGAAAGATGGGCATACGGATCGAGGAACTGCGTGACAGTGACGGAGAGCGCGTTGTAGCGATATACGGCAAGGGTCTTCGCGGTCTTACGAAAAGCCCCGATATGCTCGACGCCATGAACAGCGGCACGACGACCCGTCTCATAGCAGGAATTCTCGCAGGACAGCCTTTTGATTCCTTCATCACGGGTGACGCCTCTCTCAGAAAGCGTCCGATGAAAAGAATCATTGATCCTCTGTCGGAGATGGGCTGTCATATTATTTCCGCAAATGATGACAACTGCCTCCCGCTGAAAATCTCCGGGGGCGATCTTCATGCCATCAGGTACCACAGCAACGTGGCATCCGCCCAGGTAAAATCCTGTGTCCTTTTAGCGGCTCTGTACGCCGAGGATCCCACTTTTTTCTATGAGCCGAGTCTGTCCAGAAACCACACGGAACTGATGCTTGGTGCTTTCGGCGCCAACCTGAAGCTGAAGAATGACACGCGTACCGGAGAAAAAGGAGTTATCATCTATCCGGGTACGATCCTGCGCGGGCAGAATATCACTGTTCCCGGAGACATTTCATCCGCAGCTTACTTTATCGCTGCGGGACTGCTTGTTCCAAAATCTGAGATCAGGCTGACCGGTGTCGGCATCAATGAGACCAGGGACGGCATTCTGCGCGTAGTCAGGGCAATGGGCGGAGACGTCCGCATCCAGAATGTTCATATGGAAGGACGCGAACCGGTCGCGGATCTTGTTGTCCGCTCGTCGGAACTCAAAGCATGCAGCATCGGCGGGGACATTATCCCCGCGCTCATAGACGAATTACCTGTGATCGCTGTGATGGCAGCGTGCGCCGGCGGTATCACCCGCATACGCGATGCTTCAGAGCTGAGGGTCAAGGAGTCTGACCGGCTGAGACTGATCGTCGACAGTCTCCGCGCTATGGGAGTCACAGTAGAGGAGACCGATGACGGAATGGATATCTACGGTATGGCCTCACAAAAAGAACGTGTCCGCGGTCCGGGCAGACTTGGCCTTCTTCAGGGAGCGGAGATCGATCCGCATCTTGACCACCGGATGGCTATGGCATGCGCCGTGGCCGGGCTTATATCAGACACTCCCATGATCATAAAAGACGCGGACTGCGTTAAAATATCCTATCCGAGATTCTACTCGGATCTCGATTCGCTGAGAGTCGTGTAAGCTGTCAGTCTCAATCTTGTTATTATTACTATATTTACCTTGAATAATTGTTTCAGTTTTAGTAGAATACTGTCATAATCGGTTTTTTTGGGAGGTAAACATGAACGTTTATAAAACAGACAAAATCCGCAATGTCGTCTTACTTGGTCACGGCGGAGCAGGCAAAACAACAGTCGCGGAAGCGATGGCACACCTGACAGGTATTACCAGCCGTATGGGTAATATTACAGACGGTAACACCATCAGTGACTATGACAAAGAAGAGATCAAGAGAAAGTTCTCTATCAGCAGCACAGTCATTCCGGTAGAATATAATAAAGTAAAGATCAACGTCCTCGACACACCGGGTTATTTTGATTTCGTCGGTGAAGTTGAAGAGGCTGCCGGCGTCGCTGATGCAGCAGTCATCGTTATTTCCGGCAAGGACGGCGTTCAGGTCGGTACAGAGAAGGCATGGGAACTCTGCGAGAAGAATAACCTCCCGCGCTGCTTCTTCGTAACGAACATGGACAACGGCGATGTATCCTACCGCGCACTCATCGAAAGCCTTCAGGATCTCTACGGTGCCAAGATCTCCCCGCTGGCTCTTCCGGTCCATATCGGCGGAAAGTTCGGCGGATTTGCTGACGTCGTCTCTCAGGAAGCTTTCAAGTTCGTGGGCAAAGATCAGCATCAGGCAATCGAGATGCCGGATGAGACTGCAGAGCAGGTGGAAGAGTACAGAGAAGCTCTCATGGAAAATGTCGCTGAGACATCAGAAGAGTTCATGGAGAGATATTTCGGCGGTGATGAGTTCACAGCAGACGAGATCAACGAAGCGATCTCCGTAGGCGTTGCCGATGCCTCCATCGTTCCTGTATTCCTCGGTTCCACAACGAACCTTCAGGGCATCACCAACCTCATGAATAATATCGTTGCGCTCTTCCCGGATCCGTCCAAGCTCACCGCTACAGGCAAGGCTCAGAAGAATGACAGTGATTTCGAAGCAAACTATGATGACAGCAAGGAAAAGACAGCGTATGTCTGGAAGAGCATTGCTGACCCGTTCATCGGTAAGTACAGCTTCATCAAGGTCATGTCCGGCGTTCTTAAGTCTGACGATACAATGTATGATATCCAGAAGGAGACCGAGCTCCGCATCGGCAAGCTCTATGTCATGAGAGGCAACAAGGGTCAGGAAGTTCCGGAGCTTCATGCCGGCGATATCGGTGCTCTTGCCAAGCTCGGCGATGTCAATACAGGCGACTCCCTTTCCTCCAAGGCTAATCCGATCCTCTTTGCTCCGACAGAACTCTCTGTTCCGTACACATGCAAGAGATACAGAGCTGTCAAGAAGGGTGAGGAAGATAAGATTGCTACTTCCCTTGCAAAGCTCAATCAGGAAGATCATACTTTCAGGATCAAGAATGATTCCGCAAATCATCAGTCCCTCATTTACGGTATCGGCGAGCAGCAGCTCGAAGTCGTAAAGAGCAAGCTGAAAGAGCGTTACAAAGTTGATGTCGAGCTGCTCACACCGAAGGTAGCTTTCCGTGAGACGATCCGCAAGAATTCTGACGTCGACTCCAAGTACAAGAAGCAGACAGGCGGCCATGGCCAGTATGGTCACGTCAAGATGCGCTTCGAGCCGAGCGGCGATCAGTCCAAGGCTTATGAATTCGCCATTGAAGTCGTCGGCGGTTCTGTTCCGAAGAACTACTACCCGGCAGTTGAGAAGGGTCTCGTAGAGTCCGTTAATGCCGGTCCGCTGGCAGCTTACCCGGTCGTCGGCGTCAAGGCTACTCTGTACGATGGTTCCTATCATCCGGTAGACTCCTCCGAGCAGGCATTCAAGACCGCTACACGCCAGGCATTTAAGGATGGCTTCCTCAAGGCAGGCCCGGTCCTTCTTGAGCCGATCGTCTCCCTTAAAGTCAAGGTCCGCGATAAGTTCACCGGCGACGTCATGGGCGATCTCAACAAGCGCCGCGGCCGCGTTCTCGGCATGAATCCGGATCACAAGGGCAACACGATCATCGAGGCTGACGTTCCGGAGAAGGAAATGGACGGCTACGGCACGATTCTCCGCTCCATGACCGGCGGTCAGGGCGAGTTCGCTTATGAGTTCGCAAGATATGAGCAGGCTCCGGCCGATGTTCAGGAGAAGGAGATCAAGGATCGCGCTGATCAGCTGAACGAGTCCGACGACTGATCCCTTTAAACAGAGGTTTCCGGGTTCCGCTTTCCGGTAAAAGCAGACGAGTAAACTACAAATGATATAAGACTGTCGCTTCAGGGCGATCCCGCATACAGCAGACGTTGTCTGAAAATGGCTGCTGTATGTGCGGACAGCGTCCTGAGCGGCAGTCTTTTTTATCTCAGCGGCGGGTTACGATCCCTCACTGAAATGAACGCTCCGTGTGGACGCAGCCAAGCTGAGACCGCACGGATCCGGTTCATAGAAATTTG